>NZ_JBPQTP010000021.1:0-73746 GCF_051386395.1 Micromonospora sp. URMC 106 | reverse complement strand
CCCCCCCCCCCCCCCCTTCTCGCGTACGTGGGGTCAGGCGGTGCGGCGCTGGCGGAGCCAGAGCACCGGGCCACTGACCAGATAACCGACCACGATCAGGGCGAACGTGAGCCGGATGTCGATCAGCGCGCCGATCACCGGGGCCAGCCAGAGCCACGGCGGCAGCTTGACCAGGCGGGCCAGCTTGGCGTACGGGAAGCTGGAGACCATGGCGAAGGCGAGCAGCGCCACGCCGGCGACCTGGACCGTGCCCGGCACCGGCAGCCCGATGGCCACGGTCAGGGCGAGGACGGCGGCCGCCATCGTGGTCGGCACCCCGCAGAAGAAGCGGCCGTCCTTCGGCGAGACGTTGAACCGGGCGAGCCGGATGGCCGCGCAGGCCGCGACGAGGGCACACGCCACCGCGGCCGCCGGGGTGGAGACCGAGCCGGCCAGCGAGGCGTAGACCACCACGGGGGCGGCCAGGCCGAACGAGCACATGTCGGCCAGCGAGTCCATCTGGGCGCCGAACGGGCTGGCCACGCCGAACTTGCGGGCGAGCGCGCCGTCGAGGCCGTCGAAGACGACGCAGGCGATCAGGCACAGCGCGGCGATGCGCACCTCGCCCTGCATGGCCAGGAAGATCGCCAGCATCCCGAGCATCAGGCTGCTGAGGGTGCAGGCGTTGACCACCGCGAACTTCATCCGGCGGGCCACCGTCCGCTCGCCGGGGAGCAGCGGGATCGACATCGCGGGCTCGTCGGCCGGGGTCGCGGGCGCGAGGGCAGGGCTGACCGGGACGATCGACTCGACCTCGGCGCGCTGGAACCGGCTCGGTCCGTAGCGGCGGCGCGGCCGGTCGGCGTAGCGGTGCTCGGGCAGCGACAGGTCGGTGGCGTCGCGCAGGTCGCCGTCGCGGCGGCCGACCCGGACCAGCAGCACCTGCCGGGCGAATGTGCTGCTGCGGCGCAAGGGGCCAGCCCAGCGACGTCCTGCGGGACGCGGACTGTCAGTCGTACGACGCCGGCGCCATGGGGCTCTCGGCACGTTTCCTCCATCACCGGATCGGCTGACCGCCACGGAGGCGGGTGTCCGGCTGTCTCGTGCCGGACCTTCCTGGCCCGGCAGCCATTTTGCGGAGTACACCATCGCATAGGCGAACGGGGATTGGCGATAGCTGCCGGCGGTACTTATATCTCCCTGAACCGCGCGAACCGCTCTTCTATTCCCATCTCGGGCTCCATCGCCCGTTCCTCCACCAACCCCACATCGAATGTACCGGACGCCCTCGCCGGCGGCGCGGCGAGCGCGTGCCGCCTGCCCCGGTGTTCGGTTACGGACCGTCGCCGACGAGGAACGACGTCCCTACCGCCGACGCCCCTACGGGCGGGGCGACCGGCGGCCCAGCGCCACGGCGGCGATCTCCGTGAGCGGCAGGTTGGCGAGCTGCTCGGGGGCGAACCAGCCGGCCCGGGCGGTGGATCCACCGGCCAGCTCGGTCACCCGGGGCTCGGTGGGCGCGTCGACCGCCACCCGGTAGATCACCCGGATGCCGTGCCAGTCCAGCGGACGCCCCTCCGGCCCCAGGGCGGCCGGGTTGTGCAGGTTGTTCACGCCGATCAGCTCGACCACCCGGCCGAGCTGGCCGGACTCCTCGACCAGCTCGCGCAGCAACGCGGCGACCGGCTGCTCGCCGTGGTCGGTGCCCCCGCCGGGCAGGTGCCACCGGCCGGCGCCCGGGTAGCCGTCCGCGATCATGGTGAGCAGCACCCGCCCGGCCGGGTCGGTCACCAGCCCGTACGCCCCGAAGCGCTGCCGCCGGTCGGCCGGCGGCGGGCCCTCGCGGGGCAGTGACCGGGGCAGGTCCGCCGGCAGGGGCGCGACGGGAAGGCCGAGCAGCTCGGCGGTGAACGGCATCAGTGGCACCGCCGCCGCCTCGTCGGGGGTGAACCAGGCCACCTCGTCGCTGCCGCCGGCCGGCTCCGGGCGCGGTTCGCCGTCGCGGGCCGTCACGTCGAAGACGAGGCGGTCGGTGTGCACCGCGACACCGAGGTCACGGAAGGTCGTCACGTCGGCGAGCACGGCCCGCACGCCGGCCACCTCGACGGCGAGGCCGGTCTCCTCGGCGAACTCGCGGACCACGGCGTGCGCGGGATCCTCCGCGTGCTCCAACCCGCCGCCGGGCAACTGCCAGACCCCGGGGAACGGACACGAGGCCGCACCCCGGGTCAACAGCACCCGCCCGTCCGAGCCCCGACAGACCCCGTACGCCCCGACCCGTCGCCGTTCCTCCACCCGCCCGCACTCCCCCGCCGCACCGACCCGCTCACGTCGATCATGAGGTTAGCGGCAGCGGGCCCGGCGTACCGCCCGGACGACCTCACGATCGACGCAGGCCGGGCGGGGCCCACGGAGGCGGGACGCAGGGTCAGGCCAGGCGGGCGGCCTGGACGGCTTCCGCCGTGACCTCGGTCAGGCGGTCGGTGGGCAGGGCGCCGAGCTCCTCGCGGGCGAACCAGCGCGCCTCGCAGGTGGAGCCCCCCACGTCGGCGACGGTGGGCGGGGCCGGCTGGTCGACCACGACCCGGTAGAAGGCGCGGACGCCGTGCCAGTCGATCGGGTAGCCCTCGGGCCCCAGGGACGCGGCGTCCCGGTGGCTGGCGACCCCCAGCAGCTCGACGAGGCGGCCGGTCTGCCCGGTCTCCTCGACCAGCTCGCGGATCAGGGCGGCGCCCGGCTGCTCGCCGTAGTCGGTGCCGCCGCCGGGCAGGTGCCAGCAGCCCGCGCCCGGGTAGCCGTCGGAGACCCGCGTGAGCAGCACCCGCCCGTCCGGGTCGGTCACCACCGCGTACGCGGCGAAGCGCTGGGCACGGTGCAGACCGTCCGGGCCGGGCACGGCGTAGAACGAGGGGAACTCCGGCGGCTCGTCCGGGACGATGTCGGCGGACGAGGCGGGCAGGCCGAGGGCGCGCGCGGTGAACGACCGCAGCGGCAGCTCGCGGGCCTCCTCCGGGGTGAACCAGCGGGCCAGGTCGGTCGGCCGGTCGACCCGGTCGGCGAGCGTCCCGCCCCGGACGGAGACGTGGTAGATCAGGCGGTCGGTGTGGATGGTGATGCCCCGGTCCGGCAGGGCCCGCATGTCGGCCAGCACGTCGTGCAGGCCGTCGACGGTGACGGAGAGGCCGGTCTCGGCGGCGGTCTCGCGGACGACGGTGTGGTTCGGGTCCTCACCGTGATCGACCGCCCCGCCGGGCAGCGACCACGTGCCGGGTGTGCCGGAGCGCTCCGATGCGCGGACCAGCAACACTCGGCCGACTGAATCAGCACAAACTGCGTATGCCGCGATCCTGCGGAGCGGCTCCAGCATGGTGGTCACGGGGCCAAATTCTCCCCGGCCCGGGTTACCTCCATCGAAAAGAGTCAGATTCCTGACTCAAGACTCGCGCCTCAGGGGCAGGTCAGGGTACGGCTCCGGGCGGTCACCGAGGTCGCCCGGGTCGCCGGCGCGGATGGTGGAGGCATGACTTCCACCGCCCCTCCCCAGCCCCCGTACAAGCAGCTCCGCCGCCCCGTGACCGACCGGATGGTCGCCGGGGTGGCCAGCGGCCTCGGCCGCTACTTCGCCGTCGACCCCACGCTCGTCCGGGTGGTCTTCGCGGTCACCGGCCTGCTCACCGGCGGGCTCGCGCTGCTCGCGTACCCGATCATGTGGTTCCTGATGCCCGAGGAGCCGGCGGACGCCCCCGCCTGGCCGCACCCGGCGCAGCCCGCGCAGCCCACCGTGGCGCAGCCCACGCCGCCGGCCTACCCGCCGGCGGCGTGAGGCCGGGTCACTCCCACTCGATGGTGCCCGGCGGCTTGCTCGTCACGTCCAGCACCACCCGGTTGACCTCGGCGACCTCGTTGGTGATCCGGGTGGAGATCCGGGCGATCAGCTCGTAGGGCAGCCGGGACCAGTCGGCGGTCATCGCGTCCTCGCTGGAGACCGGCCGCAGCACCACGGGGTGCCCGTAGCTGCGGCCGTCGCCCTGCACGCCGACGCTGCGCACGTCAGCGAGGAGCACCACCGGGAACTGCCAGACGCCGCGGTCCAGGCCGGCCGCGGTCAGTTCCTCGCGGGCGATGAGGTCGGCCTGGCGGAGCAGGTCGAGCCGCTCCCGGTCGACGGCGCCGATGATCCGGATGGCCAGGCCGGGGCCCGGGAACGGGTGCCGCCAGACCATCGCCTCGGGCAGGCCGAGCTGGAGGCCGAGCGCGCGGACCTCGTCCTTGAACAGCGTGCGCAGCGGCTCGACCAGGGCGAACCTCAGGTCCTCCGGCAGGCCGCCGACGTTGTGATGGCTCTTGATGTTGGCCGTGCCGGTGCCGCCGCCGGACTCGACCACGTCCGGGTAGAGGGTGCCCTGGACGAGGAACTCGACGTCGCCGTGGGCGGCGATCTCCCGCGCGGCGGCCTCGAAGACCCGGATGAACTCCCGGCCGATGATCTTGCGCTTCTGCTCGGGGTCGGTCACCCCGGCCAGGGCGCCGAGGAAGCGCTCCTGCGCGTCGACCACCTTGAGCTTGATGCCCGTGGCGGCGACGTAGTCCTTCTCCACCTGCTCGGCCTCGCCGGCGCGCAGCAGGCCGTGGTCGACGAAGACACAGGTGAGCTGGTCGCCGACCGCCTTGTGCACCAGCGCGGCGGCGACGGCCGAGTCGACCCCGCCGCTCAGGCCGCAGATGACCTCCTTGTCGCCGACCTGCTCGCGGATCCGGGCGACCTGCTCGTCGATGATGTTCTCGGGCGTCCAGGTCGGCTCGATGCCGGCGATGTCGTAGAGGAAGCGGCGCAGCATCTCCTGGCCGTGCGCGGTGTGCCCGACCTCCGGGTGGAACTGCACGCCGGCCCGCCGGCCGGTCAGGTCCTCGAACGCGGCGACCGGCGCGCCCGCCGACTCGGCGGTCACCGTGAAGCCCGCCGGGGCCTCGGTCACGCAGTCGCCGTGGCTCATCCAGACCGGCAGGTCGTCCGGCAGCTCGCGGAGCAGCACGCCGGCCTCGGGGCGGGCGCGCAGCGGGGTGCCGCCGTACTCGCGGTTGCCGGTGCGGGCCACGGTGCCGCCGAGCGCCTGGGCCATCGCCTGGAAGCCGTAGCAGATGCCGAAGACCGGCACCCCGGAGTCGAACATGCCGGCGTCGATCTGCGGGGCGTCCGGCGCGTAGACGCTGGACGGGCCGCCGGAGAGGATGATCGCGGCCGGGTCCTTCGCCAGCATCTCGGCGACCGGCATCGAGTGCGGCACGATCTCCGAGTAGACGTTGGCCTCGCGCACCCGGCGCGCGATGAGCTGGGCGTACTGGGCTCCGAAGTCCACCACGAGGACGGGGCGAGGCGTGCTCATGGCAGCAAATCCTACCGACGACGCCGCCGGGCCCCCCGCCGGTCCGCCACCACACCACCGCGGTCGACCCCCAGGTCGCCGGGCGCGGCCGTCGTCGGCGGTCGCGCGTACCCCTCGGCGGCGCCGGGCCGAGCGCGACGACGCGGAGCCGGACGCCGGGCGCCGCCCCGGAGGTGATCTCGGCCACCGCGCACGTGAGCTGCACCGCCACCGCCCGACCGGCGGGAGCCATTAGGCATGTATGCGGCTTTTGGTCTGTATACGGTGTCCCTACCGCCCGACACCGGCTCACGCACGAGGCCTCCGACGGGTGCGGTCAACGGCGCCCCCGGCGTGCGCCCGGGTCGTCGGAAGCGCGGCAGCCGGGTGGGCGCGGCGCGCCGGAGAGTCGGCCGAGGAGCGGGCATGACCGAGTGGTGGCTGTGGATGTACGTCGCCGCCATGGCGAGTGGGGTCGTGCTGTTCAGCCGGTGGCGGGCGGACCCGCGGGGAGTCCCGCTCAGCGAGTACCGGGTGGCGATCGCGGTCCCGCTCTGGTCCGGCTCCTGGTACCTGGTCCTGGCGCTGGGTGGCGGCCGGGCGGAGGTGGCCGGTCACACGCTCTACTGGGCGCGGTACGTCGACTGGGCGGTCACCTCCCCCCTGTTGCTGGTGGCGCTGATGCTGACCGCCACGCACTCGCTGCCCGGGCGCCGCTGGGGACTGGCGAGCGCCCTCACCGGGACGAACCTGGTGGTCTTCGTCTGCGGGCTGACCGCCGAACTCGCGGCGGACGCCACGATCCGCTACACCCTGTTCACGATGGGCGTCCTGGCCTTCCTCGGGCTCTACGGCCTGATCTGGGGACCGTTACGCACCCACGCGCGGCGCCAGCCGGAGGGGATCGCGGCGGTGTACACGGAGGCGGCCCTGCTGCTCAGCGTGCTCTGGGTGGGCTACCCCCTGTGCTGGATGATCGGCCCAGCCGGCGTCGGCCTGGTTGACTCCGCCACCACCAGCCTGCTCTACGTCCTGCTGTCCATCCTGACGAAGGTGGGCTGGAGCATCCTCGATCTCGGCCGGCTGCGCGCCCTGTCCGACCGTGGTCACCTCACCGTCGTCTGACCCGGCCAGCGGGGCCGGCCCCCGAACGCCGGTGGGGGACGGCCGGGCACCCGCCCCGACCCGACGGCCGCCCCCGGACGCGACCGACGCGGCGGAGGGCCGGCGGAGGCCGGACCGGCTGCTGCGGCGCGCCGGGACGGCGTCGCAACTCGCCCTCGGCGGGCTGCTGGCGTCGTCGCCGCTGATCGACGCCGCCGGGCTGGGCAGCTCGCCGGCCTTCCTGCTCGGGGGACTGCTCCTCGGGCTCCCGCACGGCGCGGTCGACCACCTGGTGCCCGCGTGGCTGTCGGCGCGCGCCCGCCCGCTGTCGGCGCGCGTGGCGCTGCTGGCGGCCTACACGGCCGTGGCCGGCGCCGGGCTGGCGGCCTTCCGGGCCGCGCCGGACCTGGCGCTGGTCGGCTTCCTCACCGTGTCGGTCGTCCACTTCGGCACCGCCGACGAGGCGTTCCACGCCGAGCGGGACCGCCGGCCGATCCGGCCGAGGGTGGCCGCCGTGCTCGCGTACGGGGGACCGCCGGTGGTCATCCCGCTGGTGCTGTGGCGGGACCAGGTCGACCCGCTGCTGGCGGCGGTGGCCCCGGAGGCGCCGGCCCTGCTCACCGTCGAGGTGCGGGCGCTCGCACTGGCCACCGTGCTGTGCGCGGTCGCGGCCACCGCGCTCCGGGACGCGTGTGCCGGACGCGCCCGCGACGCCGTCCAGCCGGTCCTCCTCGCCGCGCTGTTCAGCACCGTGCCGCCGTCCCTGGCCATCGGGGCGTACTTCGCGGCCTGGCACTCCTGCCGCCACGTCGCCCGGCTGCTGCGCCACGATCCGCGGAACGCGGCCGACCTGGGAGCCGGGCGGGTCGGACCGCCGCTGCGTCGCTTCGCGCGGCAGGCGGCGGCTCCCACGGTGGTCGCCGTCACCGCCCTGCTCGCCCTGGTCAGCTGGCCCGGCCAGCGGGCGGACCCGCTGCCCGCGGCGGTCGCCGTGCTGGCCGCGTTGACCCTCCCGCACGCGGCGCTGGTCGCCTGGACGGACCGGCGCGTACCCGTGCTCCGACGCCCGACGCGTTGACGGGTGCCGGGCCCGGTCACATCCGCAGCGCGCCGGGGGCGTCGGCCGGGACCGCCGGGTGCCGGGGCGGCACCGGCTCCAGCCGACGGTACGGCTCACCGAGCGGCGGCCGCGGGTCCTCGTCGCCCCGGTTCGGCCAGAACGACATCGCGCGTTCCGCCTGGGCGGTGATGGTGAGCGACGGGTTGACCCCGAGGTTCGCCGAGACGGCGGCGCCGTCCACCACGTGCAGCCCGGGGTGGCCGTAGACCCGGTGCCAGGGGTCCACGACGCCGTCGGCCGGGGTGGCGCCGATGACCGCACCGCCGAGGATGTGCGCGGTCATCGGGATGTCGAACGGCTCGGTCAGCGCGCCGCCGGGCGTACCGCCGATCTCCTCGGCGAGCAGCCGCACCGCCTGGTTGCCGGCGGGGATCCAGGTCGGGTTGGGCGCGCCGTGCCCCGGCCCGGAGACCAGGCGTCGCCCCAGCGGGCCACGCCGGAACCGGGTGGTCAGCGAGTTGTCCGCCGACTGCATGACCAGGGCGATCACCGTCCGCTCCGACCAGCCGCGCACCGACAGCAGCCGGGCCGCCGTGCCGGGCTGGCGCAGGAGCGTGCCCAGCCAGCGGCGCACCCGGCGCGGGCCGCCGTCGACCAGCAGCGACTGGAGCAGCCCCATCGCGTTGGAGCCCCGCCCGTAGCGGACCGGCTCGATGTGGGTCTGCGGGTCGGGGTGGAACGAGCTGGTGATCGCCACCCCCTCGGTGAAGTCGAGCCCCTCGGCGCGGGCGCGCCGCCGGGGCACCGAGGCGCCCAGGATCGCCTCCGAGTTGGTCCGGGTCAGCTCGCCGAGGCGGGGCGAGAGCGCGGGCAGCGCGCCCTCCGCCTTCATCTCGTGCAGCAGCCGCTGGGTGCCGAGCGCGCCGGCCGCGAAGACCACCTGGTCGGCGTGGATCACCTCCCGCCGCGCCCGCAGCCAGGCCCCGGTGCGCACGGTGTGCACCGCGTACCCGCCGCCGTCGGCGGGGCGGACGGCGGTCACCGTGGTCAGCGGATGCACCCGCGCGCCGAGCCGCTCGGCCAGCCAGAGGTAGTTCTTGACCAGGGTGTTCTTCGCGCCGTGCCGACAGCCCGTCATGCAGCCGCCGCAGTGCGTGCAGCCGGTGCGTTCCGGCCCGGCCCCGCCGAAGTACGGGTCGGCGACCCGCTGGCCCGGCCGGCCGAGGTGCACGCCGACCGGGGTGGCGTGGAAGGTGTGCCCGACCCCCATCCGCTCGGCCACCGCCCGCATCGCGCGGTCCGTCCGGGTGACCAGCGGGTACGTGGTGACGCCGAGCATCCGCTTCGCCTGGTCGTAGTGGCGGGCCAGCTCGTCGCGCCAGTCGGTGATGTCCCGCCACTGCGGGTCGGCGTAGAAGGCGTCCAGCGGCTCGTAGAGCGTGTTCGCGTACACCAGCGAGCCGCCGCCCACCCCGGCCCCGGAGAGCACCAGCACGCCGCCGCCGGCCCTCCGGTCGGCCGGCCGGAGCAGGGTGAGCCGCTGCAGGCCGTAGCAGCCGAGGCGGGGCGCCCAGAGGAACCGGCGCAGTCGCCAGGAGGTCTGCGGGAACTCGTCGTCGGCGAAGCGCCGCCCGGCCTCCAGCACGCCGACCGAGTAGCCCTTCTCGGCCAGCCGGAGCGCGGTGACGCTGCCGCCGAAGCCCGACCCGATGACGACCACGTCGTACCGCATGAACGCATCATTACCGCTGAGTAGCCATCGCGCCAGCACCGGTTTCCGCGCGATCATGCTCCCGTCCGTCGATCCGGGGACGCCCACCCGAACCCGGGCCCGGAGTCCGCACGTTGTCTCACACGGGGGTGTCGCATGGCTCAGGGGACCGGGAGGAAGCGCCCGAGGTGGTTGCTGGGGCTGGCCGTCCTCGCGGCGTTGGCCCTGCTGGGCGTCGGCGCCCTCGTGACCACCCGGCTGGTCGGCGACGAGGAGCCGCGGCGCCCGAGCGGGCCGACCGTCGCCACCGGGACGCCGGGCCCGGCCACCCCGGGCGCCACGGCGAGCCCGACCGCGCCGCCGGGCGCCGGCATCACGGGCCCGCTCAACCTCCTCCTGGTCGGCGTCGACACCCGGGTCAGCGTGCCCGGCTGGGAGCCGCACGGCGACGCCGTGCTGGTGGTCCACGTGCCGAAGGGCCTCGACCGGGCGTACCTCTTCTCCCTCCCCCGCGACCTGCTGGTCGACATCCCGGCCTTTCCCAAGGCCGGCTACCGCGGCGGGAAGACCAAGCTCACCCACGCGATGAGCTACGGCAGCCGGGTGCCCGGCAAGCCCAAACAGCCGAGCACCGCCCAGGGGTACGAGCTGCTGCGCAGCACGGTCAGCGGCTACACCGGGCTGCGCATCGACGCCGGCGCGGTGCTCACCTTCAACGGCTTCGACAAGCTCGTGGACCAGCTCGGCGGGGTGGACCTCTACGTCGACCAGCGGGTGGTGTCGCTGCACCGCCGCCCCGACGGCCGGCACCGGGAGCCCGCGCCGGGCGGCGGAGGCTACGTCGGGCCGCAGATGGTGTACGAGAAGGGCGAACGGCACCTCACCGGCTGGCAGGCGCTGGACTACGCCCGCCAGCGCTACATCACCGGCGGCGACTACGCCCGGCAGCGCCACCAGCAGCAGCTGGTCAAGGCGCTGGTGACCAAGATCCTCGACGAGAACCTGGCCCGACAGCCGGAGCGCGTCCAGCAGGTGGTCGACGCCCTCGGCGAGACGCTGGTCTACGTCGGCGGGCCGCGCGTCGTGGACGTCGCGTACGCCCTCGGCGGGCTGCCGCCGGACCGGTTCGTGCTGGTCGGCCTGCCCGGCGAGGGCGTGGGCCGGGGCAGCGCCTACCGGGGCGAGCAGCTCAAACCGACCGGCCGGAAGTTCCTCACCGAGCTGCGCGCCGGCCGGGCGGACGCGTACCTGGCCGCCCACCCCGAGCTGCGCGTCAGGGACTGACCGCCGTCACAGGCGCTCGGGCCGGGCGGGGCGTTCGGTGCCGCGCAGCCAGGCGTCGAAGAGTTCGTCGAGCTGCTCGCCCGAGATGCGCTCGGCCAGCGCGACGAACTCGGCCGTGGTGGCGTTGGCGTCGCGCTTCTGCGCCGTCCACGTCTTCAGGATCTCGAAGAACGCCTTGTCGCCGACCGCCACCCGCAGCGCGTGCACGGTCATCCCGCCCCGCTGGTAGACCGACTCGCTGAACAGGTTCTCCACCCCCGGCTCGCCCGGCGGCGTCCGCCAGACCTCACCGGACGAGCCGGCGTACCGGGCGTCGAACGCCTGCTGGGCGGTGCGCCCGCCGTCGTGCTCGGCCCAGAGCCACTCGGCGTACGTGGCCAGCCCCTCGTTGAGCCAGATGTCCTGCCACCTCGTCAGCGACACGCTGTTGCCGAACCACTGGTGGGCCAGCTCGTGCGCGACCACCCCGGTGTTCTCGCCGGCGCGGAAGAAGCCCGCCGAGTAGACCGGGCGGCTCTGCGTCTCCAGGGCGTACCTGATCCGGGCGTCGGAGATCACCACGCCGCCGTACGACCCGAAGGGGTACGGCCCGAAGACGGTCTCCAGGTAGTCGGCCACCTCGACCGTGTCGGCGATCGACCGGTCCGCCGCGCCCTCCGGCAGGTCGGTGGTGACCGCGTGGAACACCGGCCGTCCCTTGTGCTCGCTCTCGGTGATCCGGAACTCGCCGATCACCACGGTGCTCAGGTAGCTCGCCATCGGGCTGCGCTCGGCCCACTTCCAGGTGGTCCAGCCGCCGACCGTGCTCCGCCCCGCCGGCACCCCGTTGCCGACCGCCGTCAGCCCCTTGGGGACGGTGATCTCGAAGTCGTAGGTGGCCTTGTCGGAGGGGTGGTCGTTGACCGGGAACCAGGTGCTCGCCGACTCGGGCTGGCCGAGCGCGATGGCGCCGTCCTCGGTGTGCAGGAAGCCCCCGACGCCCAGGGTCTCGTTGCGCAGCGGCTCCGGCTCCCCCTCGTACGCGACCTCGGCGACGAAGCCGTTGCCCGCGATCAGGCCGCTGGCCGGCGTGATGACCAGCTCGTCGTCCTTGCGGCTGTGCTTCGCCGGAGCGCCGTCCACCGTCACCGACCGCACGGTCAGCCCGGCCAGGTCCAGGTTGAACGAGGACAGGTCGCCGGTCGCCGCCGCCTGGAGGGTGGTGGTGCCGGTCAGCCGGTCCTTCTCCGGGTCGTAGCGGACCTTGACCGTGTAGCGGCTGACGTCGTAGCCGCCGTTGCCGTAGGTCGGGAAGTATCCGTCGCCGACGCCCGCCGCCCCGGGCTTGAACTGGCGGGCCGCGCTCGACGACGCGGCGGCCGGGGCCGGGGCCGGTTCGTCGTCCGACCCGCACCCGGTCAACCCGAGCGCCCCGCTCAGCAGCAGGCCGGTGCCCGCGCGCAGAACCCGCCGCGACAGCGTCATCGCCTCGTCCCCTCCCCTGCGCCGCCGGCTGCCCCACCGGCGACCCGTGCCGGAGCCGCGCCCCGCCGGTCCGCGGCAGCCTACCGAGCGCGCCGGGAAGCCGCGTCAGGGCAGGGCGGGGGCGGTACCGCCGACGAGCCAGGCGTCGAAGAACGGCCGCAGGGACTTCCCGGACACCCGCTCGGCCAGCGCGATCAGGTCCTCCGTGGTGGCGTTGCCGCCCCGCCGCTCGGCGGTCCAGGTGCGCAGGATGCGGAAGAACGTGTCGTCGCCGACCGTGCGGCGCAGCGCGTGCACGGTCAGCGCCCCGCGCTTGTAGACGGCCGTGCCGAACAACCCCGACCGTCCAGGGTCGACGACCGGGCGCGACCAGTCGGTGGCGGCGTACTCCAGCTCGAAGTTGCGCTGCGCGGTGCGGCCGCCGTCGTGCTCCTCCCACAGCCACTCCGCGTAGCTGGCGAAGCCCTCGTTGAGCCAGATGTCGCGCCACCGGCTCAGCGCCACGCTGTTGCCGAACCACTGGTGGGCCAGCTCGTGCGCGACCACGCCCGGGTTGGGTCGCCCGCCCCGGAAGAAGCCCGGCCCGTAGACCGGCCGGGACTGGGTCTCCAGCGCGTAGCCGACCCGGCCGTCGCTGACCACGACCCCGCCGTAGGAGTCGAACGGGTACGGGCCGAACCGGCTGGCCAGGAAGTCCGCGATCTCGCCGGTGCGGGCCAACGAGGCGGCCTCCGGGCCGGCCGCCGGCAGGCTCGCCGGCACCGCCGTGACCATCGGCCGGCCGGCGTGTGTGCCGGTCTGCACCCGGTAGTCGCCGATCACGAGGGTGGTCAGGTAGCTGGCCATCGGCGCCCGCTCGGCCCACCGCCAGGTCGTCCAGCCGTCGGCGCGCGTCCGCTCCCCCGGCACCCCGTTGCTCAGCGCGGCCAGCCCGTCCGGGACGGTCACCTCGATGTCGTACGTGGCCTTGTCCGCCGGGTGGTCGTTGACCGGGAACCAGGCGGCCGCCGACCAGGGCTGCCCGAGCGCGATCGCGCCGTCGTCGGTGTGCAGGAAGCCGCCGCTGCCGAGTTGACCGTCGGCCTTCGCGGTCGGCACGCCCGAGTAGTCCACCTCGACGGTGAACCGGGCGCCCCGCGGCAGGCCGTCGGGCGGGGTGACCACCAACTCGTCGCCGTCGCGGGCGGACCCGGCCGGCCCACCGTCGACGGTCACCCGCGACACGTCCAGCCCGGCGAGGTCCAGGTTGAACCGCGACAGCGGCGCGGTGGCGGTGGCGGTGACGACGGCCCGCCCGGTGAGCCGGTCGGTGGGCGGGTCGTAGCGGACGGCGAGCCGGTAGTTGTCCACGTCGTAGCCGCCGTTGCCGGCCCCCGGCACGTACGGGTCGGCGAGGTCGGCCGCCCCCGGCCGGAAGCCGCCCCGCTCGTCGCCCTCGGTGCAGGAGGTGAAGACCAGCGCGGCGGCGACGGCGACGGCGAGCGCCGGACGGAGCCGGCCGTGAGTACGACGCACCGGCCGAGCCTATCGGCGCGGCCGGTGCGGGTGGTGCTGCTTGCGCAGGTCAGCGGTCGAGGACCAGGCCGACCTTCTGGAACTCCTTGAGGTCGCGGTAGCCGCACTTGGCCATCGCGCGGCGCAGCCCACCGAAGAGGTTGAGCTGGCCGTCCGGCTCGTCGGCCGGGCCGAAGAGCAGCTGCTCCATCGACCCGAGCGGCTCGCCGGCCGCCTCGAACGCGCCCCGGGGCAGGGACGGGTGGCTGGCCGCCGAGTGCCACCAGGCGCCGCCGGCCGGCGCCTCCGCGCAGAGCGACAGCGGCTCGCCGAGCATCACCGCGTCCGCGCCGCAGCCGAGCGCCTTCGCGATGTCGCCCGAGGTCTGGATGTCGCCGTCGGCGATCAGGTGTACGTACCGGCCGCCGGTCTCGTCGAGGTAGTCGCGGCGGGCCGCCGCCGCGTCGGCGATCGCGGTCGCCATCGGCACCCGGATGCCCAGCACCGACTCGGTGGTGGACCACTCGTCGCCGCCGATGCCGACGATCACGCCGGCCGCGCCCGTCCGCATCAGGTGCAGCGCCGTCTTGTAGTCGGTGCAACCGCCGACGATGACCGGGAGGTCCAGGTCGGCGATGAACTCCTTGAGGTTGAGCGGCTCGTCGGTGGTCGAGACGTGCTCGGCGGAGACGATGGTGCCCTGGATGACCAGGATGTCCACGCCGGCGTCGAGGATCACCGGGGCCAGCGCCAGGGTGTGCTGCGGGCTGACCCGCACCGCGACCGTCCCGCCGCCGGCGCGCAGCTCGCGGACCCGCTCGGCGATCAGGTCGGGGCGGATCGGCTCCGCGTACACCTCCTGGAGCCGCTTGGTGGTGCGGGCGTCCTCGTCGAGCGCGGACAGCTCCTCCAGGACCTTGGCCGGGTTCTCGTAGCGGGTCCACAGGCCCTCGACGTTGAGCACGCCGAGGCCGCCGAGCTGGCCGAGCCGGACGGCGGACGCCGGGCTCATCGTCGCGTCCGAGGGGTGCCCGACGCAGGGGATGCCGAACTGGTACGCGTCGAGCTGCCAGGCCGTGGAGACGTCGTCGACGTCCCGGGTCCGGCGGCTCGGCACGATGGCGATGTCGTCCAGGTGGTAACCGCGCTGCGCGGTCTTGCCCAGCCCGATCTCGACCACGTCACGCATGGGGGACTCCAGTTGTCGCAGGGGGATGGTCAGCGGGAGTGGTAGTTGGGCGCCTCGACGGTCATCTGGATGTCGTGCGGGTGGCTCTCCTTGAGCCCGGCCGCGGTGATCCGGATGAGCTGGCCCCGGCGGTGCAGCTCGGGGATGCTCTCCGCGCCGACGTAGCCCATCGCGGCGCGCAGCCCGCCGATGAGCTGGTGGGCGACCGCGGACAGCGGGCCGCGGTAGGGCACCTGGCCCTCGACGCCCTCGGGGACCAGCTTGTCCTCGGCGAGCACGTCCTGCTGGAAGTAGCGGTCCTTCGAGTAGGACTTGCCCTGGCCCCGGGACTGCATCGCGCCGAGCGAGCCCATGCCCCGGTATGCCTTGTACTGCTTGCCGTTGATGAAGATCAGCTCGCCGGGGCTCTCCTCGCAGCCGGCCAGCAGGCTGCCGAGCATCACCGTGTCGGCGCCCGCGACCAGCGCCTTGGCGATGTCGCCCGAATACTGGATACCGCCGTCGCCGATCACCGGTACGCCGGCCGGTCGCGCGGCGCGGGCGGCCTCCATGATGGCGGTGATCTGCGGTACGCCCACCCCGGCCACGATCCGGGTCGTGCAGATGGCCCCCGGGCCGACGCCGACCTTGACGCCGTCGGCGCCCGCCTCGACCAGCGCCTTGGCACCGGCGTAGGTGGCGACGTTGCCGCCCACGATGTCGATCGTCACGTCCTTCTTGAGCTGGCGGACCATGTCCAGCACCGCCCGCTGGTGGCCGTGCGCGGTGTCCACGATCAGCACGTCGACGCCCGCGTCGACCAGCGTCCGGGCCCGCTTGTACGCGTCGTCGCCCACCCCGACGGCGGCGGCGACGCGCAGCCGGCCGGCGTCGTCCTTGGTCGCGTTCGGGTACTGCTCGCTCTTGGTGAAGTCCTTGACCGTGATCAGCCCGCGCAGCCGGCCGGACTCGTCGACGATCGGCAGCTTCTCCACCTTGTGCTGGCGCAGCAGGCCCAGGGCGTCGTCCTTGCTGACCCCGACCGGGGCGGTGACCAGGGGGGTGCGCGTCATGATCTCGCGGACCGGGGTGGCCGGGTCGGAGACGAAGCGCATGTCGCGGTTGGTGACGATGCCGACCAGCTGGCCCTCGCCGTCCACCACCGGCACGCCGGAGATGCGGTAGCGCCCGCAGAGCGCGTCGACGTCCCGCAGGGTGTCGTCGGGACTGGCGGTCACCGGGTTCGTGATCATGCCGGACTCGGAGCGCTTCACCAGGTCGACCTGGAGGGCCTGGTCCTCCAGCGAGAGGTTGCGGTGCAGCACGCCGATGCCGCCCTGGCGGGCCATCGCGATCGCCATCCGCGCCTCGGTCACCGTGTCCATCGCGCTGGACAGCAGCGGGATGCTCAGGTCGATGTTGCGGGTCAGCTTCGTCACCGTGTTGACCCGGCTGGGCACCACGTCCGACTCGCCCGGCTGGAGCAGCACGTCGTCGAAGGTCAGGCCGAGCGGCACGACCCGGGCCGAGCCGGCGGGCAGCTCCGGCAGGTGGCCGCCCAACTCGCCGTTGTCGGCGCCGGTCGGCAGATCGGTGCTGGGCGAAAATTCCACGATTGCTCCCCTGAGCTGCTCGGACGGGCTTCAGCGAGGCGGCGCGCGCGGGCACCGGCGCACGCCGGGTGACGGCGCGTCGTCCCATCGTACCCACTGACCTGGGCCGGCCCCGTCGGTGGCGGCCCAGGTCACCGACGCCCGGGGGCGGACGCGGCCCCGGCGTTGGGTCTACGGTGAGGGGGTGCACGACGAGCCCATCGACCCCTTCAACGGCGACCCGGCCGACCCGGCCGCCGGCCTGCACGATCCGGGCGACGACGCCCCGCTCGACCCGCTGACCGACGTCGAGCGGCAGGACGTGCTGGAGGATCTCGCCGACCTGGAGATCTACCAGGCGCTGCTGGCGCCGATCGGGGTGCGCGGGCTGGTCATCGAGTGTGAGGACTGCCGGGAGCCGCACTACTTCGACTGGGACCTGCTCCGGGGCAACCTGCGGCACCTGCTCAGCTCCGGGCGACCCCGGGTGCACGAGCCGGCCTACGACCCCGACCCGGACCACTACGTCACCTGGGACTACGCGCGGGGATACGCGGACGGCGTGCACGACACCCTGACCGAGGGCGCCGACGAGGAGCCCGGCACCGACCGCTGACCCTCGCCGGCGCGGTGGGCTCAGGCCACCAGGCCGGCGGGGTGGGCTCAGGCCACCAGGCCGGCGCGGAAGCCGGCCGCCACGGCGTGCGCGCGGTCCCGCGCGCCGAGCTTGCGGAACAGCCGCCGGGCATGGGTCTTCACCGTGTCCTCCGAGACGAACAGCTCCCGGCCGATCTCGGCGTTGCTCTTGCCCTCCGCCATGCCGAGCAGCACCTGGAGCTCACGCTCGGTCAGCCCGATCTGGGACCGTCCGGCGCGCGCGCCGGACGCGGCCCGCTGCTGCCCCGCGGGTACGGCGTCGGCCGGCTCGCCGGCGGGCTCGGCCGGGTCGTCGCCGCGTTGCGCCGGCACCACGGTCGGGCCCCCGCCCGGGCCGTCGGCCGGCGGCGTCGACCAGGCGGGGCCCGGATCGGCCGGTGACCGGCCGGCCTGGGTGGCGCGGACGGGGCCGCCGACCGCCGCGGTGTCCCGGGCCGGATCGGTGATCCGGGGCCGGGTGGCCCGGCCGGGCGCGGCGAGCAGCAGCAGGGCCTTGGCCACCGCGCTGGTCAGGTCGTGGTCGGCGCCCTGGATCAGGCCCCGGGCGCCGGCGCTGATGGTCGCGGCGGCGGCCTCCGACTCCTCCGTGCCGAACAGCAGCACGGAGGCCTGCGGGGCGCGGGCCAGCACCCGGCGGACGAAGCCCGCGCTGTCCGGCCGGGTGAGGGCCGTGTCGGCGAGCACCACGTCGGCCGGACGCTCGGCCAGGCGCAACATCACCTCGGGATCGGAGACGGCGGTCCGCACCACGGCGGACAGCCCCAGCCGCGCCGCCGCGGACGTCAGATGCTGCGCCGCAAGCGGTGTCCGAACGCACACGAGAACCGTACGCACAGTGGTCTCCTCTCCGCCCACGAGCAGACCACGGCCGAGTCGGGTCGCGAGGAGGTTCCCGGCAATCCTCCGAACTTTTCCGACAAGTAGGGCATAAGCCGCGAGTTGACCGAGGTTTTCGATCACAGAAGTGTGAGCCGGGGAAAGCTCGGGTAGGGAGCATCCAGGCCGGAAACGGCGCGCCTGCGCGGATCGCCGCCCGGACGCCGATTCACGTGGATCTGCGCGGTGCCGCGCGGGAGGAGGGGTGCTGATGTCGAACGTACGTAGACTGCCCGGACCCATCGTCGACCTCTGGGACTGGCAGCGGCTCGGTGCCTGCCGGGGCCGGGACAGCGCGCAGTTCTTCCACCCCGACGGCGAGCGCGGCTCGTCGCGCCTGCGCCGCGAGTCCGGCGCCAAGGCCGTCTGCCGCGCCTGCCCCGTCCGGGCCGAGTGCGCCGCGCACGCCCTCTCCGTCCGGGAGCCGTACGGCGTGTGGGGCGGCTTCAGCGAGTCGGAGCGGCTGCGGCTGCTCGCCGTCGGCTGGGAGGACCTGGCCGACCGCCGGCAGACGCGGGTCGACGTCGCCCGGCTGGAGGCCCGCCTGGGCCGGCCGCACAAGTCGACCGTCCCCGCCCAGCGCAAGATCGCCTGAGCCCGCGCCCGAGGACCACACCGACGCCGCGCCCCCGCCCCGGGGGGCGCGGCGTCCGCGTGTCCGGATCAACGGACGGCGGCCTCCGGTTCACGGACGAGCAGTCGCAGCCCGAAGCCGGCGACCCAGACGAACAGCGGGAACACGGCCACCCGTTCCATTCCGCCCACCCCGAACCCGGCGTCGACCCCGGCCAGGAACAGCACCGTCCCGGCCAGTCCCGTGACTCCCAGCGCCAGGCTCAGGCCACGCGTCTGACCCAGCACGGTGCCCCGACCGGCCAGCGCCGCCGCCAGCAGGCCGCCGTTGCCCACCACGAAGATCAGCAACGCGCCCAGGACGTGATTGTCCTCGTTGACGTCCGCCGGGTACGCCCCGGCCAGGACGTAGCCACCGCCGGCCGCGAGGACCGCCGACTGGACACACCGGGTCGCCGCGCCGCGCCCGAGCGCCGACCAGGTGAGCAGGACCCCGAGCGCCAGCAGGACGCCGGTGGCGACAAACGCCCCGTTCATCAGGTGGTGCCACGGCGAGCAGACCTCCCGCGGCCGGGCGGGATCCCACCACCCGCAACCGACGTTTCCGAGGTCGCTGATGTTGTGCGTGGTCCAGCGGTACGGCGGATGTCGCCAGGCCCGGCCGACGGCCACGTTGGCGACGAGGAAGAACGGCGCGACGAGCAACCAGCACGCGGCGCCTCGACGGATCGAAGGCATGCGTCCATCCCACCGCCAGCGGGCGCGGCACGCACTGGGCCTGGGTGGTGGTTCGGGGTGGGGCTGGGCATACCTCCGCCCGAGGCCCCACCCGCGACCGCGGACGGCCGCGCCCGACCGACACCGGCCGCGCAACGCACAGGGCGCGCCGTCGGCGAGGACGGCGCGCCCTGTGTCCCAGGTACGGCGAGGGTCAGAAGCCCGGGCCGTGCTGGTGGCCGTGACCGTGCCCGTGGCCGTGACCGCCGGCCGCGGCCGGCTCGGCCTTCTCCGGCTTCTCCACCACGAGGCTCTCCGTGGTGAGCAGCAGGCCGGCGATCGACGCGGCGTTGCTGACCGCGTTGCGGGTCACCTTCACCGGGTCGACGATGCCGGACTTCGCCAGGTCGACGTACTCGCCGGTGGCGGCGTCGAGGCCGTGACCCCACTCCTTGCCGACGACCTTCTGCACCACGACGTAGCCGTCGTGGCCGGCGTTCTGGGCGATCCAGCGCAGCGGCTCGACGAGCGCCTTGCGCACGATCGAGACGCCGACCTTCTCGTCGCCGGTGAAGCCGAGGTCGTCGTCGAGCGCCGGCAGGATCTGGGCCAGGGCGGCACCGCCGCCGGGGACCGTGCCCTCCTCGACCGCGGCCTTGGTCGCGGCGATCGCGTCCTCGATGCGGTGCTTGCGCTCCTTCATCTCGACCTCGGTCGCCGCGCCGACCTTGATGACCGCGATGCCGCCGGACAGCTTGGCCAGCCGCTCGGCGAGCTTCTCCCGGTCCCAGTCGGAGTCCGAGGCCTCGATCTCCTTGCGGATCTGGGCCACCCGGTCCGCGACCTCGCTGGCCTGGCCGCCGCCGTCGACGATGGTGGTGTTCTCCTTGTCGACCACCACGCGGCGGGCGCTGCCGAGCACCTCCAGGCCCACCTGGTCGAGCTTGTAGCCCAGCTCCGGGGCGACCAGCTCGGCGCCGGTGAGGATCGCCATGTCCTGGAGCATCGCCTTGCGGCGGTCGCCGAAGCCGGGGGCCTTGACCGCGCAGACCTTGAGGGTCTTGCGGATCGAGTTGACCACCAGGGTGGAGAGCGCCTGGCCCTCGACGTCCTCGGCGATGATCAGCAGCGGCTTGCTGTTCTGGAGGACCTTCTCCAGCAGCGGCAGCAGCTCCTCGATCGCCGAGATCTTCTGGGTGGTGATCAGGATGTACGGGTCCTCCAGGACCGACTCCTGACCCTCCACGTCGGTGACGAAGTTGGGCGAGATGAAGCCCTTGTCGAACTGGAGACCCTCGGTCACGTCCAGCTCGGTGTGCAGGGCGGAGCCCTCCTCGACGGTGATGACGCCGTCGCGGCCGACCCTCTCCATCGCCTCGGCGATCAGCTCACCGATGGTGGCGTCCTGCGCGGAGATCGTCGCGACGTGCGCGATCGACTCCTTGTCGGCCACCTCGACCGCGCGGCCGAGCAGCGCCTCGGAGACCTTGGCGGCCGCCGCGTCGATGCCCCGCTTGAGACCGGCCGGGTTGGCGCCGGCCGTGACGTTGCGCAGGCCCTCGCGGACCATCGCCTGGGCCAGCACGGTGGCGGTGGTGGTCCCGTCGCCGGCGACGTCGTTGGTCTTGGTCGCCACCTCCTTGACCAGCTGCGCGCCGAGGTTCTCGTAGGGGTTGGTGAGCTCGATCTCCTTGGCGATGGTCACGCCGTCGTTGGTGATCGTGGGCGCACCGAATTTCTTGTCCAGGACGACGTTGCGCCCGCGCGGGCCGAGGGTCACCTTGACCGCGTCCGCGAGGGCGTTGACACCGTGCTCGAGCAGGTGCCGGGCGTCGTCCGAGAAGCTCAGGATCTTCGCCATGAATGTCCCTTCGAAGCGACGCTGCCCCGGCCCGGCGAGCCGGACCGGGGCAACGACACTGATCGGTTGCTTACTTCTCGATGACCGCGAGGACGTCGCGGGCGGAGAGCACCAGGTACTCCTCGCCGGCGTACTTGACCTCGGTGCCGCCGTACTTCGAGTAGAGGACGGTGTCGCCGACCTTGACGTCGACCGGCACGCGGTTACCCTTGTCGTCGATCCGGCCCGGGCCGACAGCGAGGACGGTGCCCTCCTGCGGCTTCTCCTTGGCGGTGTCGGGGATCACGATGCCCGACGCCGTGGTGGTCTCAGCCTCGTTCGCCTGGACCACGATCCGGTCCTCGAGCGGCTTGATCGCAACCTTGGTCGCGGTAGTCACGGGCATACCCTCCTGGGGTACTGGTTTCGTTACCGGACGGCATGCCGACCGGCGTCAATCTGCCACATGCCACCGGGCGGGGCCGTCGTCGCGGGTGCCGGTCCGCCTGGCGTTCAGCGCCCGGACCTGACGGCCCGGAAGCTGGCACCCTCAGGGTGAGAGTGCTAATCGCAGGTTATTCCTCGGCTAGCACTCCGTCAAGGAGAGTGCCAACCCGCCGGGCGGCGCGTCGGGCCGGGCGGCGAGAATGACCGGGTGGACCTCGACCAGCTCGCCGCCCTGCGTACGCCCGAGGGGTCGGCCGCGCTCGCCGCGGCGGCGCGGGTGGCCGGCGGCGATCCGCTGGCCGCGGCGGCCGCGCTCCGCTCGGCCGGGATGCCGCCCGCGCTGGCGGCGGCCGCGCTCACCCAGGCCGAGCTGCGCCGCCGGGCGGTCGGCAAGTTCGGGCCGCCGGCGGCGGGGATGTTCCTGACCCGGGCGGGGCTGGAGCAGGCCACCCGCCGGCCGGTGGCCGACCGGCGGGCCGACCGGTTGCGCGCGGCCGGCGTGCGGGCCTTGGCCGACCTCGGCTGCGGCCTCGGCGCGGACGCGCTCGCCGCCGCCCGGGCCGGCATCCGGGTGTACGGAGTGGAGGCCGACCCGGTGACCGCCGCGATGGCCGCCGCCAACGCCGAGGCGGCTGGGCTGGCCGAGCTGTTCACGGTGGAGTGCGGCGACGCCACGGCCTTCGACGTGGGCCGGGTCGACGGGGTGTTCTGCGACCCGGCGCGGCGCAGGGCGGGCACCGGGCGGCGGATCTTCGACCCGAACGCCTACTCCCCGCCCTGGGACTTCGTCGTCGGGCTGGCCGGGCGGGTGCCGTACACGGTGGTGAAGGTGGCGCCCGGCATCGACCACGCGCTGATCCCGGCGGGCGCCGAGGCGGAGTGGGTGAGCGCGGACGGCGACCTGGTCGAGGCCGCGCTGTGGTGCGGCCGGCTCGCCCGGGTCCCCCGCCGGGCCACCCTGCTGCGCGGCGACGTCGCGCACGAGCTGACCGGCTCCGGCGACGCCGAGGCACCGGTCGGGCCGGCGCGCCGCTTCGTGTACGACCCGGACCCGGCGGTGGTCCGCGCGCACCTGGTCGCGGAGCTGGCCGACGCCCTCGACGCGACGCTGGCCGACCCGAGCATCGCCTACCTCTACGCGGACGCCCCGGCGGCGACCCCCTTCGCCCGCTGCCTGGAGGTCACCGACGTGCTGCCGTTCTCGCTCAAGCGGCTGCGGGCCCTGCTGCGGGACCGCCGGGTCGGACGCGTGGAGATCCTCAAGCGCGGGTCCGCGCTGGAGCCGGAGAAGCTGCGGCGGGACCTGCGGCTGGCCGGCGACGAGGCGGCCAGCCTGGTGCTCACCCGGGTGGCCGGCGCGCCGACGGTGCTGGTCTGCCGGCCGGTCGGATAGGCGCCGGCCCGGCCCGCGTCCGGCGCGCCGCGGCCGAGGCGTCCGGTCCCGTCCCGCCCCGGGGCTTGCGGCCGTCCTCCGCTTTCGCCGCCGCGCGACGCCGGGTTAGCGTGGCGGCCATGGCGGGACAGGGCACTCCGGCGACCGCGCTGCTGGCGAAGCGGAAGGTGACGCACCGCACCCATCCGTACGACGTCTCCCCGGACGCGCCGAACTACGGCGCGCTGGTCGCGGCGGCGCTGGGGGTGCCGCCCGAGCGGCTGTTCAAGTCGCTGGTCGCCGAGGTCGACGGCGCGCTCACCGTGGCGGTCGTGCCGGTGAGCGGCGAACTGGACCTCAAGGCGCTCGCGGCGGCGGTCGGCGGCAAGCGGGCCGCCCTGGCCGACCGCGCGGTCGCCGAACGGGCGACCGGCTACGTGCGCGGCGGCATCAGCCCGCTCGGGCAGCGCAAGCGTCTCCCCACGGTGCTCGACTCCTCGGCGCTCGACCACCCCACCGTGTACGTCTCGGCGGGCCGCCGCGGCCTCCAGGTCGAACTGGCCCCGGCCGACCTGGTGGCCCTGACGGACGCGCGGGTCGCCCCGCTGTCCACCCGCTGACGGGCGGCGGCCGGACGCGCGGGGCGGGTGCGGGGACGCGCGGGGGACGGCCCGCCGGCACGACGGATCCCTCCCCCGCGCCCCGCGAACGGATCAGGCCGCGCCGCGAACCCGGCCGACGTTGATCGTGCCGTTGTCGTCGTAGACCTCGGCGATCCGCTTGGAGACGCTACGCCGCCCCTGGGTGAACATCGGGACGTCGTTGTGCACGCGGACGTGGACGGCGCCGTGGTGCTCCGCGAAGACGTCGACGGGTGCGCCGTCGACGACCTCCGCGCAGATGCGCACGGTGCTCGTGCCGTCGTCCTCGACGTCGATGACGACGACGCCGCGGTCGGTTGGCAAAGGCATTTTGGGACTCCTCCCGATCAGCAGAACCTGTTACTCACATGTGTTCGGACATCACTCCCCGGTGCGAGTGCCGAGCCGGGACGGACGCCGGCCGCCGCCGAACATGACCCGGGTCCACTCGCCGACGTGGCAGAAGATGTCGCAACTGGTGGAGACGCCGAGCTTCGCGGGCACCCTCGACGCGGCGACGTGCCTGGACACCTCGCCCATCGAGTAGACGCTGTCGAGATCACGCCAGAGCGAGATGCTCCACACCGTCCGCTCCCGCCACCGCACCAGCAGCTTGATGCCGAGGAAACCCCTGGCATGGCGGCGGACGTCCCGCTTCACCCGGATGTGCAACAGCAGGACGACCAGCAGGCGCACCAGGTCACCACAGTGGAACCTGGTGATCACCACCTGCCCCTGGGTCGTGTCGGGTTCCAGAGTGGGGGTCACGTAGAAACGACGGTCACCACGAGGGCCACCGCCAGCAGCAGCATCGCCGCTCCGGAGACCCGTCGAACCCGACTCACCCATGCCCGGTCACTCCTTTGCTCGATCTCGGCGGCCTTCCTGGTCAGACTCCAGAGCGTGACCAGGAGGGTCACGGTGAGGGCCGTGACGACCAGCACCAGCGGCGCGGACCCGGGTGCGACGAGCACGACGCCCGCCGTGGCCAACCAGATCAGCGACGTGGTCTTCTGCGTGGTGAAGAGCAGACCAAGGTCGATTCCCCACACCACCCCGAGCGTGCCGGCCGGCAGGGTCCGAACCAGTCGCTGCGGCACCTGTCGCCAGATGTGCGGCGTCCGGTCGAGCAGGTCCAGGACGCCGAACAGCACCGCGAGCGCGACGAGGGCCACGACCCGCCATTCCTCGGGGACCAGTTCTCCGACCGCCGATCCGACCAGGTACACCGGAACGGCGAGGACCATTCCGGCGACGAGTCCGCCGACCGCGAGGCCCGCCAGGAATCGAAGTCCTTCAGGGACGTTCCGCCTCAACATAGGGCTGGCGACCCCAGCCATGGAGAGGCCTCAAGGACTGAGAATCTGCAGCACCGCTCCCGCGATGCCGACGACGAGCCAGACGACCATCGGTGGGCTCAGTTGTACTGGCAGTGGGCGGCGGATCCGGTGATGCTGCCCGAGCTGGTCTTCTTCTCGCAGCAGTTGCAGTGCAGGTAGGCGTTGACCGAGCAGTACCAGATGTACTTGTAGGTGGCCGAGCTGCACGTCGAGTACGAGATGTTCGGTGGGACGTAGACGAGGTTGCAGCACTGGTAGTTGCCGGCCATCGCCGGCGTCGAGCGGGCGAAGACCGCCCCCGACGCCACCAGACCGGCGGCGCCGATCTTGGCGAGGAAGCCTCGCCGGCTACCCCCGCGACGGCCTGTCGCCGTCATTTTCTCCTCACTCATTCCCCACAGCCTCCTTGACCGGGAAGACGGCGGCGCTGAGCGCCGCCATATCGGTGAACAACAATGCCGAAACCAGGCGCCCGTGCCGGAATACCAGCGCCGACGGGCTGGTCATGACGCCCAGTTCTCCAGCCACCCACTCACCGCCCACGTCGATGTGGTGCGGCATTGCCGACAGCTCGTGCCGGTTCATGAAGTCCTCGCCGCGTTCCTCGGTGATCGTCGAGATCAGGACCGCGAAGTCACGCGTGTCGGCCAGGTCGCCGATTTCACCGGCCGCCTTCTCGCAGCTGTTGCAGGAGGTGCTGAACACCAGCACCACCCGCAGGTCCGCGTCGGCGACCTCCGCCAGGCCGGCGGGCCAGTGTTCCGGCCGCGATCCGATCCGGGCCCCGTCGAGCAGCCGGACGGTGCCGCTGCCGCCGCCGGGCGCACCCGCGCCGTCCATACCGCCGGAGCGCGCGTACAGCTCGCCCAGCATCGCGAAGAGCACCACCACGGCGCCCGCGACCACCAGCAATCCGAACCCGAAGAGGTAACTCATCCAGCGATCTCCTTAGTCAGCTCCGCGCCGGCCGGGCGCGTTCGGGGCCGGACCAGGTCGACGACCATGCCGCGCCACAGCAGCAGGGCCATGCCCGCGACGAGACTCGCGGCCACGACGGCCATCCGGTCGGCCGGGAGGGCCGCCGGTGATTCCAGGAGGAGCACGACGCCGAAGCCCACGAGCGCGAGCCCGACGAGGACGTTCCGCGCACCGAGCGGACGGCTTTCGGGGCGACCGAAGCATCCGCAGGGCAACGTGGTCCTGCGCTGCCAACCCACGAGACCGGCCGCCGCGAAGCCGGCCCCCAGGGCGGCGGTCGCCGCCGCGGCGGCCGGGCGGCCGGCCGGCACGAGCAGGGCCGCACCGACGGCGGTCTCGACGACCGCGACCGCCCGCACCAGCGTGAGGGCCGTGCTGCGGCGCACGCGCAGGAGTTCCGTGAAGAGCTGGCGGGCGTGCTTGGGCGTGGCCAGCTTGCCGAGGCCGGAGCAGACGAGGACCGCCGAGACCAGGCAGGTCGACGCGGTGGCGAGGAGCTGGGTGGCGCTCATCGGCGCGACCGGTCGGAGCAGCGTTCAACACGCATGAAGACACCCCCGTGAGCTGCGTCGACAGCGCTCCCATGCGGAGGGAAACGTGAACGCATGTCGATGTATAGCGACCGATCTTCGTGGAACTTCTGCCCTGCGTCAAGAGATCGTCACGGAATGTGTTCCCGCCTGCGGCTACGCCGCCGAACCGTGGGACGACCCGCCCGGAGCGACGACGGCCACCGGGGCACCCCCGCAGGGAAGCGGCGACGGGCGTGTCGGCGGCGTTGCGGAATTGTTACCGCCGCCAACAAACTCCTCCCCCGGCCCTCTTGCGCGTGATGTGTGACGCGGAATACGTTGCCGGGCACAACAAACCGACCACCATCACTCCCCCACCCCCGAAAGGACCCTGCACATGCGCAAGGGCTTCCTCACCCTCGCCGCCGTGGGCCTGCTGGCCACCGGCGGTACGGCCGCCTGTGGTGACGACTCCGGCAGCGACCAGGCCGGCGGCACGAAGAAGGCGAAGATCGGCGTGATCCTCCCGGACAGCAAGTCCTCCGCGCGCTGGGAGAGCGCGGACCGCAGGTTCCTGGAGGAGGCGTTCAAGGCCGCCGGCGTCGAGTACAACATCCAGAACGCGCAGGGCGACAAGTCCAGCTTCTCCACCATCGCCGACGGCATGCTCACCGACGGCGTCACCGCGCTCATGATCGTCAACCTGGACTCCGGCACCGGCAAGGCCGTGCTGGAGAAGGCCAAGTCCCAGGGCGTCGCGACGATCGACTACGACCGGCTCACGCTGGGCGGCTCGGCCGAGTACTACGTCAGCTTCGACAACGAGGCCGTCGGCCGGCTCATGGGCGAGGGCGTCAGCAAGTGCCTCACCGACAAGAACGCGCAGAAGCCGGTGGTCGCGTACCTCAACGGCGCGCCGACCGACAACAACGCCACGCTGCTGAAGACCGGCTACGACTCGGTACTCAAGCCGAAGTTCGACGCCGGCGAGTACGTCAAGGGCCCGGACCAGGCCGTTCCCGAGTGGGACAACGCCCAGGCGGGCGGCATCTTCGAGCAGATGCTGACCCAGACCAGCGGCAAGATCAACGGTGTCGTGGCCGCCAACGACGGTCTCGGCAACGCCGCCATCTCCGTGCTCAAGAAGAACAAGCTCAACGGCAAGGTCCCCGTCACGGGCCAGGACGCCACCCCGCAGGCGTTGCAGAACATCCTCGCCGGGGACCAGTGCATGACGGTCTACAAGGCGGTCCGCGAGCAGGCGAAGGCAGCCGCCGAGCTGGCCATCGCCCTGGCCAACGGGGAGCGGAAGAGCACCGGGCAGACGGTCAAGGACCCGCAGAGCGGCCGTGACGTGGCCTCCGTGCTGCTCGCCCCGAAGGCAATCTACAAGGACAACGTCAAGGACGTCGTGGCCGACGGCTACGTCACCAAGGAGCAGCTCTGCACCGGTGCGTACGCCAAGCTCTGCGCCGACGCCGGCATCAGCTGACCTGACCGCGCGCTCCGCCGCTCACGCGCCGCCCGGCACGGGAACCCGTGCCGGGCGGCGCTGACCACGGGCGGAGCTCAGCGATCCTCCACATCTGGCGAAGGAGACCCCGTGTCAGCGACCCCCCTGTTGGAACTCCGTGGGATCGACAAGAGCTTCGGTCCCGTCCAGGTCCTGCGTGACGTCGACCTCACCGTCCACTCCGGCGAGGTGACCGCACTCGTCGGCGACAACGGCGCCGGCAAGTCGACGCTGGTCAAGTGCATCAGCGGCATTCATCCGGCCGACTCCGGCACCTTCCTCTTCGAGGGGCGACCGGTCAGCGTCAACACCCCGCGGGACGCCGCCGCGCTGGGCATCGAGGTCGTGTACCAGGACCTCGCGCTCTGCGACAACCTCGACATCGTGCAGAACATGTTCCTCGGCCGGGAGAAGCGCAACGGCCTCGTGCTCGACGAGCCGACCATGGAGCAGATGGCCGCCGAGACCCTCGCCGGGCTCTCCGTCCGCACCGTCAAGTCACTGCGCCAGCACGTCTCCAGCCTCTCCGGGGGCCAGCGCCAGACCGTGGCGATCGCCAAGGCGGTGCTGTGGAACAGCCGGCTGGTCATCCTGGACGAACCCACCGCGGCGCTCGGCGTCGCGCAGACCGCCCAGGTGCTCGAACTCGTACGCC
Organism: Micromonospora sp. URMC 106; assembly: GCF_051386395.1. Classification (NCBI taxonomy): domain Bacteria; kingdom Bacillati; phylum Actinomycetota; class Actinomycetes; order Micromonosporales; family Micromonosporaceae; genus Micromonospora; species Micromonospora sp. URMC 106. Next base: position 45,406 of record NZ_JBPQTP010000021.1, on the reverse strand, counting down.
GGCTCGCCGACAACGGCCTGGCCGTCGTCCTCATCTCGCACAACATGAACGACGTCTTCGCGGTCTCCGACCGGATCGCCGCGCTCTACCTCGGCCAACTGGCCGCCCAGGTGAAGACCACCGACATCACCCACTCCCAGGTGGTCGAACTGATCACCGTCGGCCGCTCCGGCACCCTCGGGCTGACCACCGAGCCGGCCGCGGGCCGCGACGCCGCCGACCCCACGTCAGGAGCCGTCCGATGACCGACACAGTGGTGAAGCAGCGCTTCCCGGCGGCCGTCACCCCGCCCCCCACCGTCGGGACCCATGTCCGCAACTACCTCGCCCGGGTGCGCGGCGGCGATCTCGGCTCGTTGCCGGCCGTCATCGGCCTGGTCGTCCTCTGCACGGTGTTCGCGATCGTGCGGCCGGTCTTCTTCTCCGCGGGCAACTTCGCCAACCTCTTCACCCAGGGCGCGGCCGTCACCGTGATCGCGATGGGGTTGATCTTCGTCCTGCTGCTGGGCGAGATCGACCTCTCGGCCGGTTTCGCCAGCGGCGTCTGCGCCGCCATCCTGGCCAACGTCGTGACCGTGCTCGGCTACCCCTGGTACGTGGCGGTGCTCGCCGCGCTCGGCACCGGAATGCTGATCGGGCTGACGCTCGGCGTCCTGGTCGCCAAGCTGGGCATCCCGTCCTTCGTGGTCACCCTGGCCGGCTTCCTGGCCTTCCAGGGCGTCGTGCTGCTGCTGATGGAGGAGGGCACCAACATCTCCATCGCCGACGAGGTGATCATCTCCATCGAGAACGACTGGGTGCCGCCGGCGGTCGGCTGGCTGCTCGCCGGCGTCGCGGTCGCGGGTTACGCCGCCGCCCAGCTGCTGCGGCAACGCAAGCGCGCCGGCCGCGGGCTGCAGACCGATCCCGCGGCGGTGGTGCTGGCGCGGATCGCGGGACTGGCCGTCGTCCTCGGCCTGGCCGTGTACGTGCTGAACCAGGAGCGCAGCATCAACCCGCTGATCACGTCGAACCGCGGCATGCCGATCGTCGTGCCCCTGATCGCCCTGCTCCTGGTCACCTGGACGTTCGTGCTGAACCGCACCGCGTACGGGCGGCACCTCTACGCCGTCGGCGGCAACCGGGAGGCCGCGCGCCGCGCCGGCATCAACGTCGACCGGATCCGGATCTCGGCCTTCGTCATCTGCTCCACCATGGCGGCGATCGGCGGCATCATCGCGGCCAGCCGGGACAGGTCGGTCGACCCGAACACCGGGGGCAGTAACGTCCTGCTGTACGCGGTCGGCGCGGCGGTGATCGGCGGGACCAGCCTCTTCGGCGGCAAGGGCCGGATGATCGACGCGGTGCTCGGCGGCGCGGTGGTGGCGGTCATCATCAACGGGATGAACCTGCTCAACCTCAGCTCGGGGCTGAAGTACGTCTTCACCGGACTGGTGCTGCTCCTCGCCGCCGGTGTGGACGCCCTCTCGCGCCGACGGTCCGCCGCGACCGGCACCCGCTGACGACCGCACGACCGGAGTGACGACACGATGCGCGCAGGACCCAGCCAGGACGAGATCCGCCGGCAGAACCTGGGCGCGTTGCTGCGGTACGTGCACGTGCACGGCGCCACCACCCGCGCGGAACTGACCACCACGCTGGGGCTCAACCGCAGCACGATCGGCGCGCTGACCGCCGACCTGGCCGGCGCGGGGCTGGTCACCGAGGGGACGCCGAAGGAGACCGGCCGGGCCGGACGACCGTCGCTGGTCGTCCGGCCCGAGTCGGAGCGGGTGCACGCGTACGCGTACAGCATCGAGGTGGACCGGCTGCGGGCCGCGCGGATCGGTCTCGGGGGCGCGGTGCTCGACCGCCGGGAGCTGGCCCGGCCCCGGGGTCTGACCGCCGCGGAGGCCGCCCCGCTGCTGGCCGGGGCGGTCAAGGAGATGCGGCAGGCCGTGCCGGCGGACGCGGTCTGCGTCGGCGCGGGCGTCGCGGTCTGCGGCATGGTCCGCCGCGACGACGGGCTGGTCCGGCTCGGCCCGACCACCGGCTGGGTGGACGAGCCGATCGGCGCGGCGCTCGGCGCCGAGCTCGGCTGCGAGGTGCCGGTCACGGTCGGCAACGTGGCCGACGTGGCGGCGTTCGCCGAGCACGCGCGCGGCGCGGCGGCCGGCTGCGACAACGTGATCTACCTGTACGGGGACGTCGGGGTCGGTGCCGGCATCATCGCCGGCGGGCGGCGGCTGACCGGGCACGGCGGCTACAGCGGCGAGGTCGGGCACATGGTGGTCGTCCGCGACGGCGCGCCCTGCGAGTGCGGCTCCCGGGGCTGCTGGGAGACCCAGATCGGCGAGCACGCGCTGCTGCGCGCCGCCGGCCGCTCCGAAGCGCGGGGCCGGGACGCCCTGCTGGCGCTCTTCGACGCCGCCGACCGGGGCGACGCCCGGGCGCAGACCGCGGTCCGCCAGGCCGGGGACTGGCTCGGCTTCGGGGTCGCCAACCTGGTCAACATCTTCAACCCGGAGATGGTCATCTTCGGCGGCACCATGCGGGACCTCTACCTCGCCGCGGCGGCCCAGGTGCGCAGCCGGCTCAACTCGATCGCCCTGCCGGCCTGCCTGGAGCACGTCCGGTTGCGCACCCCGAAGCTGGGCGACGACGCGGCGCTGATCGGCGCCGCCGAGCTGGCCTTCGAACGGCTGCTCGCCGACCCGCTCGACGCCGGCTGACCGGCACGCGCCCCCGCCCGCTCCTGGCCAGCCCGGTGGGCGGGCCGGTGAACTGATCGGCCGATCAATCCGTACCAGTGCGGGGACGGGCGGACGACGGGTGCGGCCGCCCGGCCCGGACGTGTCGGCCGGACCGAGGAGGCACCACAGACATGGCACCGCTCAGATCCGCCCGTCGCCGGCACCGGACCCGTCGCCTGGCGGTGCTGCTCGTCGCGATCGCCGCCGGGCTCGGGGTGCTGCCCGGCCTGGCCGTCGCCGCGCCGGTGGGCCAGCAGCTCAACGCCGCGGACGCCGCCCTGCTCAACGGGGTGCGGCTGGCCGGGCTCTGGGAGATGCCGGCCGGGCAGATGGCCGCCGAGAAGGGCCAGAGCGCCAAGGTACGCGAGATCGGCGCCGGCATCGCCACCGAGCACGAGGAGCTGGACCGGCTCACCGTCGAGGCGTCGAACAGGCTCGGGGCGACCATCCCAACCGACCCGACCGCCGAGCAGCGGGGCTGGCTGACCGAGATGCAGAACGCCTCCGGCGCCCGCTTCGACCAGATCTTCGTCACCCGGCTCCGGGTCGCGCACGGCAAGATCTTTCCGGTGATCGGGGCGGTGCGGGCCAGCACCCGGGACCCGGTCATCCGCAAGCTGGCCGAGGACGCCAACAGGTTCGTCCTGCACCACATGCAGATGCTGGAGAGCACCGGGCTGGTCCGTTGGCCGGAACTGCCGCCGGCCGCCCTGCCCGCGCCCGGCAACGACGGCCTGCTCGCCGCCGCGTCCGCCAACTCCGGCCCGCCGATCGGGGTCAGCAGCACGGTGGTCTGGCTGGTCTTCCTCGCCGCCCTGGGCACCGGCGGCATCGCCACCTACCGCATCCTCCGCCGCACCTGACCGCACCGCCGGTGCCGGCACGACCGACGCGGCCGGCGCCAGCGGGGTGGCGCGGGGTCGGCGCCGGCCGTGTCACGTCGGGCGGGCGGCGACGCCGGGTTGGGAACGACGACGGGCGCGGCTACTCGTTCGGCTCCGGTCCCAGCAGCCGGATCTCCTCGATGTCGAGGACCGCCTGCAGGTCCCGCAGCACGATGTCGTCGATCTCGTTCGTGTCCCGCAGCCTGGTGACCTCGCGGCGCTTGTGTTCGAGGACGGCCAGTCGCAGCCGCCGGTCGACGTCCCGGGCCCGCTCCGTCGACCGGCCCTCGTCGGCGGAGCGGGCGTCGTCGAGGTGCTGCTCGTAGTCCGCCCTGATCCGGTCGACCGCGTCGGGCGTGGCGCCGACCCGGTCGGCGACCTCGGGCAGCGCCGCGAGCGCGGCCTCGGTGGCGCGGATCCGGGCCAGGCGCAGTTCGTCGATCCGCCGGGTGTCGCCGACCAGGCCCGCCCACCCGACGACGGCCGGCAGCGTCGTGCCCTGGACCAGCATCGTGGTCAGGATGACCACGGCGGTCGCGAAGATGATCAGGTCACGCTCGTGCACGGGCGCGCCGGTGGAGGTCGTCACCGGCACCGCCAGGGCGGCCGCGAGGGAGACCGCCCCCCGGAACCCCGCCCACCCGGCCGCCGTACGGGCCCGCCAGTCGACCTGCTCGCCCTGCAGCGACGGGCGGCGGTTGGCGACCCGGAAGGCGAACGCCGCCAGATGGACCCAGAGCATCCGGGTCACCACGACCACGCCCGCCACCACCAGCCCGATCGTCAGCGCCCGCGCCATCGACAGGCTGGTCAGACCGCGCAGGGCCCGCGGGATCTGCATCCCGAGGAGCACGAACAGGCCCCCGTTGATCAGGAACGTGGCGAGGTCCCAGAAGGCGTACGCCAGCACGCGGGACCGGGCCCGGACGACCCGGGGGGCGGCGTAGGAGAGCATGAGGCCGGCGACCACCACCGCCAGCACCCCGCTGGCGTGGACGAGCTCGGCGAGGAGGAAGGCGACGAACGGCGTGAGGACACTCAGCCCGCCCTCGCGCAGCGGGTCGTCGAGGCGCCGCCGGATCAGGATGACCGCGCCGCCGACCAGCAGGCCGGCGAGGACGCCACCGACCGACGCCCCGACGAACCGCTCGGCCAGCCCGAGCGGTTCCGGCTCGGCGCCGCCGACGACCAGCCCGACCGCGACGGCGAAGAGCACCAGGGCGGTGCCGTCGTTGATCAGGCTCTCCGCGTGCAGGGTGGTCAGGATGCGGCGCGGCATCCGCTTGGCCAGGCCGGCAACCGCCGCGGCGTCGGTCGGCGCGAGCACCGCCCCGAGCACCCAGGCGGCGGCCGGGTCGACGCCGAGGCGCTGCGCCACCATCGACACCGCGACCGTCGTCGCCACCACCAGCCCCACCGCGAGCAGCGCGATCACCAGGAGGTTGGTGCGGATCTCGCGCAGGCTGGTGGTGATGCTCTCCCGGTAGAGGATCGCCGGCAGGAACAGCAGCAGCACCACCTCCGGCTCCAGCACCACGTGGGACAGCGGCGGCAGCAGCGCCAGCAGCGCGCCCATCGTGATGAGCAGGACCGGGGGCGCCACGCTGTACCGCCCGCCGAGGGTGGTGCCGACCAGCACCGTGACGCCCAGCACCACGATCAGTTCGAGACCGCCCACGTCGCACCCCCGTCACCCGCCGGCCGGCGCCGCGGTGGCGGGTGCGCCGCCCGCCTGCCGCTGGCAACATCGTGGTACGGCACATGGACGCGGCACCGCCGAACCACCGAACGGGTGACGGACCGCGCGGTGTCGGGCCCGGAGCCCCGCCGGGGGGTGACGGAACCCGCGCGGCGTCAGGAGCGGGCGCCCCGCCGGGGTGATGGGCCGCGCGGTGTCAGGAGCGGGCGCCCCGCCGGGGTGACGGGCCGCGCGGTGTCAGGAGCGGGCGCCCCGCCGGGGTGACGGGCCGCGTGGCGTCAGGAGCGGGTGCCGTGCCAGGAGCGCCAGAGAGCCGCGTAGGAACCCCCGGCGGCGACCAGTTCGTCGTGCGGGCCGATCTCGGTGATCCGGCCGTCCTCGACGACCGCGACCCGGTCGGCGTCGTGCGCCGAGAAGAGCCGGTGCGCGATGGCGATCACCGTCCGGCCCCGGAGCACGGCGGCCAGGGAACGCTCCAGGTGCCGGGCGGCCCGGGGGTCGATCAGCGAGGTGGCCTCGTCCAGCACCAGGGTGTGCGGGTCGGCCAGCACCAGCCGGGCCAGCGCCAACTGCTGCGCCTGCGCGGGCGACAGCGCTTGCCCGCCCGCGCCGACCACCGTGTCGAGGCCCTCCGGCAGCGCGTCGGCCCAGTCCAGCGCGTCGACGGCGGCCAGCGCCGAGCGGACGGCCGCCTCGTCCGCGCCCGGCCGGACCATCGCCACGTTGTCCCGCAGGGTGCCGATGAAGACGTGGTGCTCCTGGGTGACCAGCGCGACGTGCGTCCGCAGTTCGGCCAGGGGCAGCTCGTCGAGCCGCCGCCCGGCCACGGTGACCGAGCCGGAGCGGGGCGCGTGCACCCCGGCGAGCAGCCGGCCGAGGGTGGACTTGCCGGCGCCCGAGGGGCCGACCATGGCCAGCTTCTCCCCCGGCTCCGGCACCAGGGTCACCCCGTGCAGCACGTCCCGCCCCTCCCGGTACGCGTACCGGACGTCCCGGGCGGCGAGCTGCCGGTCGGCCGCCGGCCCGGCTGCGTCCGTCGAGTGGGGCCGGGCGGTGGCCGGGGAGGTGGCGTCGGCCACCCCGAGCAGCCGGGCCAGCGAGGCGCCGCCGACCTGCAACTCGTCCAGCCAGGAGAGCAGCCGGTCGACCGGGTCGATCAGTTGCTGCACGTACAGCGTGGCGGCGGTGACCTCGCCGAGGCTCACCCACCCCTTCAGGTAGAACCAGCCGCCGATGATCAGCGTGGCGACCACCGGCAACACGTAGCCGATCTCGGTGACCGGGAAGAACACCGTGCGCAGCCGCAGGGTGTAGCGCTCGGCCGCGTACGACCGGCGGATGTCGGCGTCGGTGCGGGCCCGGCGGCGCGCCTGCTGCCGCAGCGCCTCGGTGGTGCGCGAGCCCTCGACGGTCTCGCTGATCCCGTCGGTGATGTCGGAGTAGGCGGCGTTCTCCCGCAGGTAGCCGTCCGGGGCGCGGCGCAGGTACCACCGGGTGCCGGCCCACAGCAGCGGCACCGCGACCAGGCAGGGCAGCGCGAGCAGCGGGTTGACCAGGAGCAGCGCGCCGACGATGAAGCAACCGGTGACGACCGCGATCAGCGTCTCCGGCACCGCGAACCGGACCGTCCGGGACAGCGCGGAGACGTCCCGGGACGTCCGGGTGAGCAGGTCGCCCGTGCCGGCCCGCTCCACGGTGGCCAGCGGCAGCGCCAGGATCCGGTCGACGAACTCCTCGCGCAGCTCGGCCAGCACCCGCTCGCCGAGCCGCGCCGACGCCAGGTGGGCGAACCGGACCAGCACCGACTGCGCCAGCACGAAGCCGGCGATCAGCAGCGCGATCCGGTCGACGGTGACGCCGGTCGTGCCCCGGGAGATCCCCTCGACCAGGTCGCCGAGCAGCCGCGGCGCGACCAGGCCGGCCGCGGCGGCCAGGGCGTGCAGGCCGAGCGCGACGGCGAGCGGCCTCGGGTGCCGGCGGGCCAGCGTACGGGCGTAGCGCCGCACCTGGTCCGCGTCGGCGACCGGCAGTGCGGTGGCCATCAGTCCTCCCCCCGGCTGACCGTCGCCCGGTAGCGCGGTTCGCCGTCGAGCAGCGCGGCGTGTGTCCCCTCGGCCGTCGCCTTGCCGTCCTCCACGAAGATCACGTGGTCGGCGCGGCTCAGCACGAGCGGGCTGGTGGTGCAGACCAGCGTGGTCCGGCCCGCCCGGGCCGAGGCGAGCCGCTCGGCGATGCGGGCCTCGGTGTGCGCGTCCACGGCGCTGGTCGGCTCGACCAGCAGCAGGGTCTCCGGGTCGGCGACCAGCGCCCGGGCCAGCCGCAGCCGCTGCTGCTGGCCGCCGGAGAACTCGCGCCCGCGCTCGGCGACGACGCTGCCCAGCCCGTCGGGCAGGGCCTCGACGATGTCCGTCGCGCTCGCCGCCGCCAGCGCCGCCGCGATCGCCGCGTCGTCGGCCCGGTCGTGCGGGTCCAGCTCCGCGCGGAGCCGGCCGGTGAACAGGTGGGCGTCGTTGTCGCCCACCAGGATCCGCTCCCGCACCGTGGCCAGCGGCAGCCCGCGCAGCGGTACGCCGTGCAGCGTCGCGTCCGAGTCGACGTACCGGCCGAGGCGGTCCACGATCGCCGACGCGTCCTCGGGCGCGGTCGCGGCGAGCGCGGTGAACCGGCCGGGCCGCACCGTCACGCCGGACTCCACGTCCACCAGCTCGCCCGGGCCGTCCGGCAGGGCCGCCGGGTGGGGCGGGTCGACCAGCTCCGGGGTGAGCCGCAGCAGCCGCACCACGCGCCGGGCGGCGACGTGCCCCCGGGTCAGCTTGTCCACCGCCTCGGTGAGCTGCCGCAGCGGGCTGACCAGGAACGCGGTGTAGCCGTAGAACGCCACGAGCTGACCGGCGGTGATCTCGCCGCGCAGCGCGAACCGGGCGCCGAGCCAGGTGACCAGCACCAGGAACGCGCCGGGGAGCAGCACCTGCGCCGCCTCCAGCAGCGACTCGACCCGGGCGACCCGTAGGCCGTCGGCCCGCAGCGCCTGGGACCGCGCCCGGTAGCGGGCGGAGAGCATCGGCTCGCCGCCGACGCCGCGCAGCACCCGCAGCCCGGAGACGATGTCGCCGGCGCGGGTGGTCAGCGCCCCCTCGGAGTCCCGGTACGCCTGCTGCTGCCGGTGCAGCGGCCGGATGAGCAGCCCGACCACCGCCATCAGCAGCGGCACGCCGAGCACGACGACCAGCCCGAGCGGCACGGACGCGCCGAGCAGGATCACGCCCACGGTCACGATCGCGACGATCGCGCCGGTGCCCCGGGCGGTGATGTCGATCGCCGAGCCGATCTGGCTGATGTCGGCGGTGCCGATGCTCACCACCTCGCCGGCGGCCACCCGGCGGGGCAGCGCGGCGCCGAGCCGGTTCGCCGCGCCCACGGTGAGCTGCACCGTGCGGTACGCGGCGGCGAGGAAGTTGTGCACCGCGCAGCGGTGCCGCAGGATCCCGGCGGCCGCCTGGAGCACGCCCAGCCCGAGCAGCACCAGCCCCCAGGTGACCAGCGCGTCCTCGTCGCGGCGGGTGAGCCCGTCGACGGCCCGGCCGACGGCCGCCGGCACCAGCGCCTGGGCGACCATCCAGACGACGCCGAGCGCGATGCCGACGGTGAGCAGCACCTTGTGCCGCCCGGCCAGCCACACGAGGTAGCGGGTCGCCGAGCGGGTGTCGGGTACGCCGGGGTCGCCGGCCGGTGAGTAGGACATGGCCTGTCGACGCTAGGTGGCGGCCCGGTCGGCCCGCCAACCAATTACCGCTGCGACGTGCCGCACCGCACGTCCCCGCACGTCCCCGCGCGGCCGGTGCTCAGCGGTCGACCTGGGTGAAGTCCCACGAGTGGGGCGCGCGGGCGAGCAGCATCGCGGGCGGCGCCGGCAGCGGGCGCGGGTTGCTGCGCCACTTGGAGATGACCACCACGCGGTGGTCGGTGGAGGAGAACACCTCGCTGGAGAGGTGCATCGGGTCGTGCTCGAACTCCGGCAGCGCGGTGTCGCAGACCCAGGTGATCAGGTCGGCGACGCCGTACGGCTCCGCCCGCGCCTCCCACATCCGCACGATCACGTCAGCCGTCCTCGGGGTTCAGACGCTGACCGTCGTCAGCGGCATGGCGGAGTCGGCGGGCAGGTCCAGCCGGCTCGGCGCGACCCCCGAGGCGACCAGGTGCGAGCCGAGCGCGGCGACCATCGCGCCGTTGTCCGTGCAGAGCTTGGGCCGGGGCACCCGGACGCGGATGCCGTCCTTGGCGGCGCGGTGCTCGGCCATCGCCCGCAGCCGGGAGTTGGCCGCCACGCCCCCGCCGATGACCAGCGTCTGCACGCCGTTGGCCCGGCAGGCGTCCAGCGCCTTGCGCACCAGCACGTCGCAGACCGCCTCCTGGAAGGACGCGGCGACGTCGGCGACGGGCACCGGCTCGCCGGCCCGCTGCCGCGCCTCGACCCAGCGGGCCACCGCCGTCTTCAGGCCGGAGAACGAGAAGTCGTAGCGGTGGGCGGCGAGGTCCTTGGCGGCGGTCAGCCCGCGCGGGAAGCCGATGGCGGCGGGGTCGCCGGCCCGAGCCTCCCGGTCGATGTACGGCCCACCGGGGAACGGCAGGCCGAGCAGCCGGGCCACCTTGTCGAACGCCTCACCGGCCGCGTCGTCGATGGTGGCGCCGAGCGGGGTGACGCCCCGGGCCAGGTCGTCGACGAGGAGCAGGGAGGAGTGCCCGCCGGAGACCAGCAGGGCGATCGCCGGCTCGGGCAGCGGGCCGTGCTCCAGGGTGTCCACGGCGACGTGCGCGGCCAGGTGGTTGACGCCGTAGACCGGCTTCTCGGCGGCGAGCGCGTAGCCCTTCGCGGCGGCCACCCCGACCAGCAGCGCGCCGGCCAGCCCCGGGCCGGAGGTGACCGCGATCGCGTCGATGTCGGCGAGGGTCACCCCCGCCTCCTTCAACGCCCGGTCCATGGTCGGCACGATGGCCTCCAGGTGGGCCCGGCTGGCCACCTCGGGCACCACGCCACCGAACCGGGCGTGCTGCTCGACGCTGGAGGCGAGCGCGTCGGCCAACAGGGTGTGCCCCCGCACGATGCCGACCCCGGTCTCGTCGCAGGAGGTCTCGATGCCGAGGATCAGGGGTTCGTCATTCATCGCTCACATCCTGCGGGCGCCGCATGACCAGCGCGTCGGTGTTGCTCGGTTGGTAGTACCCGCGCCGCACGCCGATCGGCTCGAAGCCGTACGACGCGTAGAGCTTCTGGGCGGGGGCGTTGTCGGCCGCGACCTCCAGCAGGGTGCTGCGGGCGCCGAGCCGGGCCGCCTCGGCGAGCAGCGCCTCCAGCAACGCCCGGCCGACGCCGCGCCGCTGGGCGTCCCGGCGCACCGCGATGTTCTGCACCCACGCCTCGTCGGGCGGGGCCGCGGTGAGCCCGGCGTAGCCCAGCACCGTGCCGTCGTCGTCGGTGGCGACCAGGTAGAAGTGCCCGTTGGCCAGCTCGTTCCAGAACATCGCCGCCGACCACTGCTCGGCGCCGAAGAGGTCCGCCTCGATCGGCAGCACCTCGTCGATGTGCCACCACCGGAACCGCGCCAGCCGGACGCGCGTCACGGCAGGACCGGCTTGCGCGCCGTGGCCGCAACGGCGTCCGGGCGGCGCAGGTAGAGCGGGGTGAGCGCCTCGCCGGGGGCGCCGGCGCGGATCCGCTCGGCGGCCAGGGCCGCCAGCACGCCGGCGTCCGGGTAGCGCGGCTCGGCCCGCACGGGCAGGCCGAGGGCGTCCGCGTACCGGTGCGCGCCGTCGCCGACCGCGACCGTGACGGCCAGGCCGCGGGCGCGCTCGGCGGCGACCGCCGGGGCGGAGACCTCCGGCCCGACGATCCGCTGGCCCGCGCCGTCGTAGACCGCCCAGTAGACCTCCCGGCGGCGCGCGTCGCTCGCCGCCAGCACCGGCTCGCCGGCGGCCGCCGGGTGGCCGATGGCGTCCAGCGAGCAGACGCCGTACGTCGGGACGCCCAGCACCTGGCCCATGGTGGCGGCGGTGACCAGCCCCACCCGCAGCCCGGTGAACGGGCCGGGGCCGAGCCCGGCGACGATCGCCCCCAGGTCGGCCGGGCGGGCGTCGACGTCGGCGAGCACCGCGTCGACCTGCGGGGCGAGCAGTTCGCCGTGGGCGCGGGCGTCGACCGTGCAGCGGTGCGCCCGGGTCGTGACGCCGGCCGCCGTGACCTCCACCAGCGCCGCCGTCACCGCGGGCGTCGAGCTGTCCACCACCAGTACGAGCACGGTAAGCCAGCGTAGTCGCCCCGGTCGTCGGCCCCGGCGACGCGGGTCAGCTCGGGGTGCGGAACTTGCGCCGGAAGGCCGGCAGGAGCCAGGGGCGCCGCCCGCTGATGCGCACCTTGCCGGTGAGCACCGCCCGGGCCTGGCTGATCCGGCCGAACATCATCAGGTTGAGCGTGGCGGGGTCGTGGTCGATCCGGACGTCGGGCCGGGCGTCCGGCTCCGCGAAGGACACCCGGCCCCGGTGCAGGAGCAGCCGGACCGGGGCCGCGTACGCCGAGCGGAACTCGACGACGACCCGCCGCTCGTTCGGCGGCGGGCCGCCGTCGATCAGCCGTCCGTAGCCGTGCCGGACCACGCCGGCCAGGAACAGCTCCAGGAAGAGCACGGCGTGCCGGTTCGGGATCTCCCACGGCAGCCCGGTGGCGCGGGAGATGTCGTGGCCGTGGATGAGCACCTCGTTGACCAGGTGGGCGCAGAGCCCGGCGAGAGGGACCTGCGCCCCGCCGAGCCACGGCACGGTCTCGTCGGGGCGCCGCCCCTCGCAGGCGACCAGGAACTGCTTCACGTCGGTCTGCAACCGGTCGAGCAGGAGCTGCGGGTCGCGCTCGGTGAGGTGGCCGAGCAGCACGTCGTTGAAGTCCGCCACCGTGTCGACGGTGGTCTCGGGAAGCAGCCCGTCGAAACCCGGCACCGGGGGGAGCGGTCGCTCCGGGTCCACCAGGCAGACGTACAACCAGGCGATGCTGCCGACGTGGGTGAGCGTGTCCGCCACCGACCAGTCGGCCGTGGCCATTGCCTCCGGCGGGGCGGCGCGGACCAGATCGACGAAGCGGTCGGTCTGGTCCGCCAGGGCCGTCCGCGCCACCTGCCACCGTTCGTCGCTGACCGCCGCCGTCATCCGCCGCCTCCCGGCTCGCCGACCCGCTGGAGGCAACAGGCTACAGCGGACGGTGACCGCCCGATGACCCGCAGCTTGCGGACTTCGTCAGCCGGCCGAACGCTCCCAGTCGATCGTGGGCAGGCCGGCGTCGGCGAGGGCCTTGTTGGCCGCGCTGAACGGGCGGCTGCCCAGGAAGCCGCGCGGGTTCATCGGGCTGGGGTGCCCCGCCTCCAGCACCACGTGCTGCGGGTTGGTGACCAGGGCGGCCTTCTTGCGCGCGTAGCCGCCCCAGAGCAGGAAGACCACCCGGGAGTCGAGCACGTCGAGCGCGCGGATGGTGGCGTCGGTGAACTCCTCCCAACCGCGGTTGGCGTGCGAGCCGGGCGTGGCCTCGCGGACGGTGAGCACCGAGTTGAGCAGCAGGACGCCCTGCGCCGCCCAGCCGCTCAGGTTGCCGCTGCGGGGCTTCGGCACGCCGAGATCCTCGCCGAGCTCCTTGAAGACGTTGCGCAGCGACGGCGGCACGCTGACGCCCTCCCGCACGCTGAAGCTGAGCCCGTGCGCCTGCCCCGCCTTGTGGTAGGGATCCTGCCCGAGGATCAGCACCCGACAGTCGGCCGGCGCGCAGAGCCGGTAGGCCGAGAAGAGGTCGTCGACCGGCGGGAAGACGGTGCGGGTCGCGTATTCCCCGGCGACGAACTCGGCCAGCGCGGCCGTGCGGGCCGGGTCGAGGTGCGGGGTGAGCACGGCACGCCAGTCCTCGGGCAGCAGCGCCAGCAGGTCCAGGGTGGGGGCGTCGTCGGGCATCGGCAACCTTTCGCCTGTCGGGTCCGTCCCGCGCACTCTAGGCAGCCGGTACGACAGCGCTCACGCGAGGGCCGCCAGGCGCTGCGCCCAGTCGCCGCCGACCGGCTCCAGCTCGACCACCCGGGTGTCGTCGTCGCGCCGGTCGACGCGCACCCGCAGGTGGGCCTCGACCAGCTGCTCGACCAGGCCCTCGCCCCACTCGACCACGGTCACCGACTCGTCCACCGAGGCGTCCAGGTCGAGGTCGTCGATCTCGGCGCGCGGGTCGGCCGCGTCGCCCAGCCGATACGCGTCGGCGTGCACCAGCGCCACCGTGCCGCTGCGGGCCGGGTCGGGCCGGTGTACCCGGGCGATCACGAAGGTGGGCGAGGTGATGTCGCCGAGCACCCCGAGCCCGGCCCCGATGCCCTGGGTCAGCGCGGTCTTGCCGGCGCCGAGCGGCCCGGTCAGCAGCAGCAGGTCGCCGGCGCGCAGCAGCCCGGCCAGCCGCCGCCCGAACGCGCGGGTGTCGTCGACCGTCGGCAACTCGACGACGTGGGTCACAGCGCCTCCAGGAAGCGCGTGAGCGCCTCGTTGACCTCGTCGGCGTGCTCCAGCATCACCACGTGCCCGCTGTCGGAGATCTTGACGAACTCGGCGTGCGGCAGCCGCCGGACGATCTCCTCGGAGTGCGTCACGGGGGTGATCATGTCCTTGTCGCCGACGATCACCAGCACGGGGGTGCCCGCCAGCGCGGCGAGCGCCGGGTACCGGGAGTGGGTCGCCAGCGTGCGCAGGTAGCGGGTCACCGTGTCGGCGGACGTGCGGGAGTTCATCGTCTCCACGTACGACACCAGGGCGGGGCTGGGGTGGCGGGTGCCGAAGCCGTACCTGCGGGTGAGCAGCCAGGCCACGTTGGTGGTGGACTTGCGGGCCCGGTCGATCACCGTGCCGCCGTAGCGGGTGACGTTGCCGACCAGGTGCAGCACCGGCGCGCCGACCCGGCCGAGCAGGGCGGGTGCGACCAGCTTGGTCTCGGCGAGCAGGCCGCCGGAGGTGGCCATCAGCACGGTGCCCACCACCCGGTCGCCGAACAGCTCCGGGAACAGCTCGGCGAAGGCCATGATGGTCATCCCGCCCATCGAGTGGCCGATCAGCACGAGCGGCCCCTCCGGGGCGGTGCGGTCGATCACCTCGCGCAGCGTCCGGCCGAGCGCGGTGAGGTCGTACTCGCCGGTCTCCAGTCGCCCGGACCGGCCGTGCCCGGGCTGGTCGTACGCGACGATGCGGTGCTCGCCCCGCTCGGCGAGCGCCTTGCGCTGGAAGTGGAAGGTGCCCATGTCCAGGCAGAAGCCGTGCACCAGCACCACGGTCGGGTTGCCGGGCTTCGGCCGGGTCGGCTCGACCACCTCGACGTGGATGTCGGTGCCGTCGGGCATCTCCAGCCGGAACGACTCGTCGTACCGCTGGTCGTCGAAGACCTCGGCGGCGTACCGGTCGGTGGGGTCGGACTTGAGCTTGCGGACCAGGGCGCGTTCGGTGGCGACGCCGGCCGCGAGCCCGGCGGCGGCGACCCCCACGGCGGCCAGCGCGCCGACGGCGGCCCTGGCCTGCCCGGAGCGGGGCAGCGGGATCCGGCGACGGTACGTCACGGGCGCTCGCCGTCGTAGACGCGGGGCACCCGGGTGCTGCCGAAGCGGGTGACGATCTCGTAGTTGATGGTGCCGACCGCCTCGGCCCAGTCGTCGGCGGTGGGCTCGCCGTCGGCGCCGCTGCCGAAGAGGGTGACGACGTCGCCGGCGGCCACCGGGTCGTCCCCGCAGTCGAGCACGAACTGGTCCATGCAGACCCGGCCCGAGATCCGCCGCCGCCGGCCGCCGAGCTGCACCGGCCCGCTGTTGGAGGCGTGCCGGGGCACCCCGTCGGCGTAGCCGAGCGGCACCACGGCCAGGTTCGCCTCCCGCTCGGTGGTGTAGGTGTGCCCGTACGAGACGCCGGAGCCGGCGGGGACGCGCTTGGCGAGCATCACCCGCGCCCGCGCGGTCATCGCCGGGCGCAGCCCGTAGCTCTCGCCGGCCACCGGGGAGAGGCCGTAGACGGCCAGCCCGGGCCGGACCAGGTCGAAGTGGGTGTCCGGCCGGGTCAGCGTGGCGGCCGAGTTGGCCAGGTGCCGGTAGCGCGGGCGCAGGCCGGCCTGCTCGGCCATGCCCAGGCCCTCGTGGAAGACGGCGAGCTGGCGGTCGATGGTCGGGTGGCCGGGCGAGTCCGCGTAGACGAAGTGGCTCCACACCCCGACCACCTCGACCAGGCCGTCGGCCTGCGCCTTGGCGGCGGCGTCGAGCAGGGCCGGCCAGTCGGCGACGGTCGCGCCACCACGGGACAGCCCGGTGTCGATCTTGAGGTGCAGCCGGGCCGGCCGCCCGGCGGCGCGACCCGCCGCCACCATCTCGTCGAGCTGGGGCAGGCTCGCGACGCCCAGGTCGACCCCGGCGGAGACGCCCTCGTGCAGCGGCAGCCCCGGCGCGAGGAGCCAGGCCAGCACCGGCGCGGTGATCCCGGCCCGGCGCAGCGTCAGCGCCTCGTCCAGCGTGCAGACGCCCAGCCAGTCCGCCCCGGCGTCGAGCGCGGCGCGGGCGGCCGGGACCATGCCGTGGCCGTAGCCGTCGCCCTTGACCACCGCCATCAGCTCGGCGGCGGTGCCGGCCCGGAGCCGGCTCACGTTCTCGCGGATCGCGTCCAGATCCACCCGCACCTCGGCCTGCCACATGCCCCCAGCCTACTTTCCGCGCTGATCTCCGCGGCCGGGGCCGGCGGAGCCGGCGCCGCCCGGGCAGCCGGGGCGCGGTCAGCCGAGGCGGGCGAGGACCGGCCGGAGGGCGTCGGCCACGTCGGGCGCGGTCACCGGCCCACCCCGGGCCGTCTCCCGGCCGGCCAGCCCGTGCAGGTACGCGGCCGCGGCCGCCGCGCGCTCGGGGGCCAGCCCGGCTGCCAGCAGCGAGCCGAGCAGCCCGGCCAGCACGTCGCCGGTGCCTCCGGTGGCCAGCGCCGGGCTGCCGGTCGGGTTGACGTACGCCCGGCCGTCCGGCGTGCCGATCACCGTGCGGTCCCCCTTGAGCAGCACCACGGCGTTCATCCACGCGGCCAGCCGGAGCGTGGCCCCCACCCGGTCGGCCCCCGGGCTCTCCCCGCAGAGCCGGGTGAACTCGCGGTCGTGCGGGGTGACCACGATCGGGGCGTCCCGCCTGCGCAGCCGGTCCGCGAGCGAGCCGTCGACCAGCAGGCTCAGCGCGTCGGCGTCGAGCACCACGGGCACCGGGGCGGCGAGCACGGCGCGCAGCTCCCCGGCCGCGTCCTCGCCGGTGCCCAGCCCGGAGCCGCACACCCACGCCTGCACCCGCCCGGCGTCGGCGACCCGGCCCGTCGCGATCACCGACGGGTGCCGGTGCAGCACGTCGGCCCGGGCGGAGCCGGCGTAGCGGACCATTCCGGTCGGGCCGGCCAGCGCCCCGGCCACGGAGAGCACCGCCGCGCCGGGATAGGTCGCCGAGCCGGTCGCGACACCCACCACCCCCCGGGTGTACTTCTCCGAGGCCGGGCCGAGCCGGGGCCACCACCCGGCGACGTCCGACCACTCGGTCACGCGCAGCGCCGGGCTGCCGCGCAGCCACGGCTCCAGCCCGATGTCGACCAGCTCCACCTGGCCGGCGAGCGCGGCGGCCGGGCCCACCACCAGGGCGGGCTTCAGCGCGCCGAAGGTGACCGTCACGTCGGCGCGGACGGCGCTGGGTCGCCCGGAGGCGGTCAGCGGCACGTGCCCGGTGTCGACCGCGACGCCGCTGGGCACGTCCACCGCGACCACGGTCGCCGGGGCGCCGTCGCGCCCGCAGTGCCGCACCAGGCTGGCGGCGAGCTGGTCGGCGGTGTCCCGCAGCCCGCCACGACCGCCGATGCCGACGATGCCGTCCAGCACCATGTCGACCGTCGCCGGCGGCCGGTCCACGATCCGCCCGCCGGCGGCCCGCAGCGCGGCCAGCCCTTCGGCGTGCGCCCGGCCGGGGGTGAGCAGCAGCGCCGAGACGGCCGCGCCGCGGCGGGCCAGGTGCGCGCCGGCCAGGAGCGTGTCGCCGCCGTTGTCGCCGGAGCCGACCAGCAGCAGCACCCGGGCGGCGTAGACCCCGCCCCGGTCGGCGAGGAGCAGCGCGCAGCGGCGGGCCAGCCCGGCGGCGGCCCGCTTCATCAGCGTCCCGGGCGGGAGGGTGGCCATCAGTCCCGCCTCCGCCGCGCGTACGTCCGCGACCCGCCACACCGGTCTCACGCCACCGCCCCCGTCCGACGTCCCGGCGCGCCGCGTCGGCGCGCCCCGATCACCGTTCCGCCACCACCATGGCCGAGGCGATCCCGCCGTCGTGGGACAACGAGAGATGCCAGCGGTTGACCCCGCGCTCGGTGGCCGCCGCCGCGACCGTGCCGGAGACGGTCAGCCAGGGACGGCCGTCCGGGTCCGGCACGATCTCGCAGTCGTGCCAGCTCAGCCCGGCCGGTGCGCCGAGCGCCTTGGCGACGGCCTCCTTGGCCGCGAAGCGCGCGGCCAGCGACTCGGGCGAGCGCGGGTTGCCGGAGCTGGTGTAGCGCTCGGCCTCCGTGAAGAGCCGGTCGGCGAGCAGCGGCGTCCGTGCCAGGGCCCTGGCGAACCGCTCGACCAGGACGACGTCGATGCCGACAGCGACGATCACGGGCTCACCCTACCGGCGCGGGCGGCCGCACATTAGCCGCCGGCGCCGGGCGGGGCAACGCCTGTGGACGACGGGTGTACGCCCGCCAGGGCCGCCGTCCACAGGGCGCCCGCCCGGGTGTGGACGCCGCCTAGCGTCCCGGTCGTCGATGTTCCGCGAGGCGACGGGGGGCGAGGATGACCGAGGAGCCGATCACCGTACGACCCGACGCGCTGCGCCGGGCCGCGAGGGCGTTCGACGACGACGCGTACCGGCTGGCGCACGGGCTGGCCGGGGTGACCGGGCTGGTGGTGCCGGCCCCGGAGTGGGCGGCCGGGGCGGCGCTGACCGGTCTGGAGTCGGCGGTGCACGCCTGGTTCGGCGGGCTGGCCGCCCGGGTGGCCGAGACTGCCGGGGCGGTGCGCGCGGTGGCGGAGGCGTACGAGGCGGTGGACGACCGGGCGGCCGGCCGGCTCGCCGCCCTGCCCCGGTGACCGCGCTGGCGGCCGGCGGACACGGGCCGGCACCGACGACGAGCCGAACCGGGCCGACACCAACGACGGGCCGAACCGGGCCGACACCGGCGGCGAGCCGGAACGAGCCGACAACGACGACCGGCGGCCCCCGGCCGGCGCCCGGGCAGGCGGGTCGAGCCGCTGCCGGCCCGCCTGCTCCGACGCCGGCGGCGGGTCGGACCGGGCCCGCCACGCGGCCGGCCCACCCTGCCGACCGGGCGGCGGCCGTGGGCTACCGCCAGCTCTGGGCGGCCGACCCGGGCGCGTGGCGGGCCGCCGGGGCGGCCTGGCGCGGGCTGACCGATCCGGTCGGGCGCCGGGCCGGCGAACTGTCCGCCGACGCGGCGGCGCTGCGCGCCGACTGGTCCGGCGGGGCGGCCGGGGCCGCCGACGCCCGGCTCGCGGCGCTGCGCGCCGAGCTGACCACGGTCTCCCCCGCCCTCATCGAGGTCGACCAGGTGCTGGCCGAGTTCGCCGACCGGCTGGGGGCGGCCAAGGCCCGGCTCGCCGCCGCGGTGACGGCCGCGGACGGCGCCGGTCTGCTGGTCGACCGGCAGGGTCGGGTCTCGGCCGACCCCGCCCGCGCGCCGACCACCCCACGGTCGGGGCAGGTCGCGGCCGGGGTGGGCGCGGCGATCCGGGAGGCGCTGGAGCTGGCCGGGGCCGCCGACCGGGAGGCGGCCGGCCGGCTGGACGCCCTGGCCGCGGCCGCCCGGTCGACGTGGGTCGCCCCGCCGCCGCCCGGCCGACCCCCGCCCGGCGCGGGCCCCACCGCCGTGCGGGCGTGGTGGGCCGGGCTCACTCCCGCGCAGCGCCGGTGGCTGGTGGCGCACGAGCCGGGGCTGGTCGGCCGCCTCGACGGAGTGCCGGTGGCCGACCGCGACCAGGCCAACCGGCTGTTGCTCGGGGCCCGGCGGGAGGAACTGCTCGCGGCGCGTCGGCGGCTGCTGGAGCGGGTGCCCCGCGGGCCGGTCGAGCTGGCCGGGCTGCTCCGGGTCGACAAGGCGCTGGCGGGCCTGGACGCGCTGGCCGGTCGCCTGGCCGCCGGCGAGGCGCCCCGGGCGTACCTGCTGGGGCTGGGCACGGCCGGCGAGGGGCGCGCGGTCGTGGCGCTGGGCAACCCGGACCGGTCGGCGCAGGTGCTGACGTACGTTCCCGGGATGACCGCCGGCCTGGGCGACGCGACCGGCGAACTGGGCCGGGCGGCCCGGGTGCTGTCCCGCTGCGCCGCCCTGGCCCCCGGGGAGGAGACCGCGGCGGTGCTCTGGTTGGACTACGACGCCCCCGACTTCCTGCACGAGGCGGCCTGGCCGGGGCAGGCCCGGGACGCCGCGCCGGCGCTGCACCGCTTCCAGGAGGGGCTGCGGGCGACCCACGAGGGGCCGCCGGGCCGGCAGACCGTGCTGGGCCACAGCTACGGCTCGCTGGTGGTCGGCACGGCGGCGCGCGACCACGGGCTCGCCGCCGACGCCCTGGTCTTCGTCGGCTCGCCCGGGGTGGGGGTCGCGCACGCCGCCGAGCTGCGGCTGCCTCCGGGGCAGGTCTGGGCGAGCACCGCGTCGGACGACGTGATCCGGCTGGCCCGGCCGCCGGACGAGGTGGCCCGGCAGGCCCTGCGCGCCGCGTCGCCACTGACGGTCGCCGGGCCGGGGCGGGAGTTGTGGTTCGGCCACGACCCCAGCCACCCGGCTTTCGGCGGGCACACCTTCCCCAGCGGCCGGCACGGCCACAGCGGCTACTGGGCGCCCGACAACCCGGCGCTGGACGGCATGGCCCGGGTCGTGCTGGGCCGCTGACCGCGACCGTCGACCGGGGCCCGAGGCACGCGCCACCGACCGCGACGCGCGCCGGGCACGTGTCGGGCCCGGCCACCGCGCGGTGGCCGGGGCCGGCGCGACGGCGGTACGGACTACTCGACGGTGACCGACTTGGCCAGGTTGCGGGGTTGGTCCACGTCGTGCCCCCGGGCTGCGGCGATCTCGGCGGCGAGGACCTGCAACGGCACGGTGGTGACCAGCGGCGCGAGCAGGGTCGGCGTACGCGGCACGTAGATCAGGTGGTCGGCGTAGCGGACGACCGCCTCGTCGCCCTCCTCCGCGATCACGATCGTCCGGGCGCCGCGCGCCCGCACCTCCTGGATGTTGGAGACCACCTTGTCGTGCAGCATGCCCCGGCCCACCGGCGACGGAACGATGCAGATCACCGGGGTGCCCTTGTCGATCAGGGCGATCGGGCCGTGCTTCAGCTCGCCGGCGGCGAAGCCCTCGGCGTGCATGTACGCCAGCTCCTTGAGCTTGAGCGCGCCCTCCAGGGCCACCGGGTAGCCCACGTGCCGGCCGATGAAGAGCACGGTCGGCTCGGACCGCAGGTCGCGGGCCAGCTCGCGGACGGGCTCGATGCGCGCCAGCAGCTCGCGCAGCTTGCCCGGCATCTGGTGGAGCTGTTCCACCACGGCGGCCACCTCGTCGGCGAACTTGATGCCGCGCACCTGGGCCAGGTGCAGGCCGATCAGGTAGCAGGCGACGAGCTGGGTGAGAAACGCCTTGGTCGAGGCGACGGCGATCTCGGGCCCACCGTGGGTGTAGAGGACCGCGTCGGACTCGCGGGGGATGGTGGAGCCGTTGGTGTTGCAGATCGCCAGCACGCGGGCCTTCTGCTCCTTGGCGTGCCGCAGCGCCATCAGGGTGTCCATCGTCTCGCCGGACTGCGAGATCACCACGATCAGCGTGGACCGGTCGAGGACCGGGTCGCGGTAGCGGAACTCGCTGGCCAGCTCCACCTCGCAGGGGATCCGGGTCCAGTGCTCGATGGCGTACTTGGCGACCAGCCCGGAGTGGTACGCGGTGCCGCAGGCGACGATGAAGATCTTGTCGACGTCGCGCAGATCCTGGTCGCTGAGGCGGACCTCGTCGAGCATGATCTCGCCGGAGTCGGTGAGCCGGCCGAGCAGCGTGTCCGCGACGGCCTGCGGCTGCTCCTCGATCTCCTTGAGCATGAACCAGTCGTAACCGCCCTTCTCGGCGGCCGAGGAGTCCCAGTCGATGTGGAAGTCCTTGCCGCTGGCGGGCTGGCCGGCGAAGTCGGTGATCTCGATGGTGTCGCCGGTGATGAGGACGATCTGGTCTTGGCCCAGCTCCACCGCGTCGCGGGTGTGCTCGATGAACGCGGCCACGTCGCTGGCGAGGTAGTTCTCCCCGTCGCCCCGGCCCACGACCAGCGGCGAGTTGCGCCGTGCGCCGACGACGGCGCCGGGCACCGCCGCGTCGACGGCGAGCAGGGTGAACGCTCCCTCCAGCCGCTGGCACACCACGCGCATGCCGGCGGCGAGCAGTTGCGGACCCTCGGGGTGGCCGGCGGCGCGCAGGTCGGCCAGCGCGGCGGAGAGCAGGTGCGCGGCGCACTCGGTGTCGGTGTCGCTGGCGAACTGGACGCCGTCGGCCTCCAGCTCGGCGCGGAGCTTCGCGAAGTTCTCGATGATGCCGTTGTGGATCACCGCGACCCGGCCGTCGGGGGCGAGGTGAGGGTGGGCGTTGCGGTCGGTGGGGCCGCCGTGGGTGGCCCAGCGGGTGTGCCCGATGCCGGTGGTGCCGTCCCCGATGCCGATGGGGCTGGCCGCGCAGGACGTCGGGTCCTCGGCGGCCCGCTCGGAGAGCACCTTCTCCAGGTTGGCCAGCTTGCCGGCCTTCTTCTCGGTCAGCAGCTCGCCGTCGCAGACGATGGCGACGCCGGCCGAGTCGTAGCCGCGGTACTCCAGCCGCCGCAGTCCGTCCAGCACGATGCCGAGCGCCGGGCGCGCCCCGGCGTAACCCACGATTCCACACATGTCCCGCAGCCTAACCCAGTTCCGCTCATCGCGCGTGCGCGAAAGCCGGGTAATCGATCACTGAATTTGAGCGATCGGGGCGGACCTGGGCATCGTCCACGACCTCGGACCCCGGTCGCCACGGCGGCTCCGAGCGGGCTGAACCTCCCGACAGGAGCGCGGTTGCGCAAAAGCGCACATACCCGCCATACTCCGACCGCCTGACCGCCCCCACCGCCAGGGAAACGATGTCGACACCGTCCGCAACACCGCATCCCCACGCCCGCCGGCTGCTGCGGACCGCCCGTTCGCTCGCTGTGCTCGCCGCCCTCGTCACGTCGGCCTCCTGCACGGCCGAGGCACCGGCGGCCGCACCCCCGACCTCCGCGCCACCGGCCACCGCGAGCGCCACCCCCGGTCCGAGCTGGCCGGCGACCGTCGTCTACGAGGCCACCGGCACCGGGCCGGCCGACATCGAGTACTACGACGCCGCCGGGCAGTTCCGCCAGCTCAGCGGGAAGAAGCTGCCGTGGCGGCTGAGCTTCGTGAGCGACGGCTCGACGCAGCGGATGGTGGTCGTCACCCAGCGCACCGACGGCGCGCCCACGATGGGCTGCCGGGTGACCATCGGCGGCACGGAGACCGGCCCGCCGAAGATCTCCAACGGCGGATGGCGAGCCACCTGCGCCGGTTGACGCCGCGCTCGCCTCGCGACGCCGCGTCATCCGCGTGGTGCGCCCACGGTCCCGGCGACGGCGGCCCCTAGGCTGACCGGATGACGACGACCGCCGATGTCGACCCGCTGGTGGCCCGGATGCGCCCGTTCGGGACGACCGTCTTCGCCGAGATGTCCGCCCTCGCCGTACGCACCGGCGCGGTCAACCTGGGTCAGGGCTTCCCGGACAGCGACGGGCCGCCCGAGATGCTCGCCGCCGCGGCCGAGGCGCTGCGCGGCGGCCAGAACCAGTACCCGCCGGGCCCCGGCATCCCGGCCCTGCGCGCGGCGGTGGCGGCGCACCAGCGCCGGTTCTGGGGGCTGGAGTACGACCCGGACGGCGAGATCGTGGTGACGGCGGGCGCCACCGAGGCGATCGCCGCGGCGGTCCTCGGGCTCTGCGAGCCGGGTGACGAGGTGGTCTGCTTCGAGCCGTACTACGACTCGTACGCCGCCTCGATCGCGCTGGCCGGCGCGGTGCGGCGGCCCGTCACGCTGCGCCCCGACGCCGACGGCCGGTACGCCTTCGACCCGGCCGCCCTGCGCGCCGCGTTCGGCCCGCGCACCCGACTGGTGTTGCTGAACTCGCCGCACAACCCGACGGGCAAGGTGTTCACCCCCGACGAGCTGGCCCTGGTCGCCGAGCTGTGCCAGGAGCACGGCGCGTACGCGGTGACCGACGAGGTGTACGAGCACCTGGTCTTCACCGACACCGCCGCCGACCACGTGCCGCTGGCCACCCTGCCCGGAATGCGCGAGCGGACGCTGCGGATCTCCTCGGCCGGCAAGACGTTCTCCTGCACGGGCTGGAAGGTCGGCTGGGCGAGCGGCCCGGCGGCGCTGGTCTCGGCGGTGCTGCGGGTGAAGCAGTTCCTCACCTTCGTCAACGCCGCGCCGTTGCAGCCGGCCGTCGCGGTGGCCCTGGCCCTGCCGGACGACTACTTCACCGGCTTCCGCGACAGCATGCAGGCCCGCCGGGACCAGCTCGTCGGCGGGCTGACGGACGCCGGGTTCGAGGTGCTCGCGCCGGAGGGGACGTACTTCGTCACCGCCGACGTCACCGCGCTGGGCGGGCGGGACGGGGTGGAGTTCTGCCGCTCGCTGCCCGAGCGGTGCGGGGTGGTCGCGGTCCCGACCCAGGTGTTCTACGACGACCCCGACGCGGGCCGGCACCTGATCCGCTTCGCCTTCTGCAAGCGCCCCGAGGTGCTGACCGAGGCGGTCACCCGGCTGCGCCGGCTGCCGGGGAGCTGATCCCGCGCCATCAGCCGAAGGCGCGGTCGATCGCTGCCCCCACACTCCGACGGCCCGCCCGCCGGATCGACGAGGCCGGCGAAAGCGATCTCTTCGGCGGCCGCCGGGCCGCTGCGCAGCGACGATCGAGCGGGCGGCCCGGAGCGGCGGCGCAGTGGAGTCGCCCGCCCGCTGTCGAGCTGATGTCGCAGACGATTCGCCGGGTGGGGTCGGTCACCCGTCCTGATGTCGCAGACGACTCAGCTCGACAGGGCGCCGACGGCCCCTGACCGTTCGGGTCAGACCGGCGTGGCCGGGCCAGGCGGGGCCGACCACGCCGGCCGGCCGGATCACGCGGGGCCGACCACGCCGGCCGGCCGGATCACGCGGGGCCGACCACGCCGGCCGGCCGGGTCACGCGGGGCCAGCCACGCCGGCCGGCCGGGTCACGCGGGGCTGGCCACGCGGACCGCGTCGGCGATGCGTTCGGCCGTCTCGCGGGCGACGTCCTCCGTGGCGGCCTCGACCATGACCCGGACCAGGGGCTCGGTGCCGGACGGGCGGAGCAGCACGCGGCCGGTCTCCCCCAGCTCGGCCTCGGCCCGCTCGACCTCGGCGCGCACGGCGGGCGCGGCCGCGCCGACCGTACGGTCGCCGACGGGGACGTTGACCAGCACCTGCGGCAGCCGGGTGAGCACGCCGGCCAGCTCGGCCAGGGACTTCCCGGTCGCCGCCATCCGCGACATCAGGTGCAGCCCGGTCAGCACGCCGTCGCCGGTGGTGGCGTACGCGGGCATCACGATGTGCCCGCTCTGCTCGCCGCCCAGCGCCAGCCCGGACGCCCGCAGCTCCTCCAGCACGTACCGGTCGCCGACCTTGGTCTCGACCAGCCGAATGCCCTCGCGGGACATCGCGAGACGCAGGCCCAGGTTGCTCATGACGGTCGCGACCAGCGTGTCCTGCGTCAGCGTGCCGGCCTCCCGCATGGCGAGGGCGAGGATCGCCATCACCTGGTCGCCGTCGACCTCGTCGCCGTCGGCGGTCACCGCGACGCACCGGTCGGCGTCGCCGTCGTGGGCGATGCCCAGGTGCGCGCCGTGCTCGACCACCGCGGCCCGCAGTGCCTCGATGTGGTTGGAGCCGCACTCGTCGTTGATGTTGAGGCCGTCCGGCTCGGCATGGATGGCGACGACCTCGGCCCCCGCCTCCCGGTACGCCACGGGGGCCACCTCGGCGGCGGCGCCGTTGGCGCAGTCGACCACGACCTTGATCCCGTCCAGTCGGTGCGGCACCGTGCCGACCAGGTGCTGCACGTAGTGGTCGGCGCCGTCGAGCAGGTCGTGCACCCGGCCGACGCCGGCGCCGACCGGCCGCTCCCACGCGGTGGTGGCGTTCGCCTCGACGGCCGCCTCGATCTTCATCTCGATCTCGTCCGGCAGCTTGTGCCCGCCGGCGGCGAAGAGCTTGATGCCGTTGTCGGGCATCGGGTTGTGCGAGGCGGAGAGCATCACGCCCAGGTCGGCCTTGGCCTCGGCGGTGAGGAACGCCACGGCCGGGGTCGGCAGCACGCCCACCCGGACCACGTTGGCGCCGGCACTGGTGAGCCCCGCCACGACGGCGGCCTCCAGCATCTCGCCGCTGGCCCGGGTGTCCCGCCCGACCACGGCGAGCGGGGGATGGCTCCGGTCCGACTCGGCGAGCGTGTGCGCGGCGGCGACCGCCACCGCCAGCGCCAACTCGGGCGTGAGATCCGCGTTCGCGCGCCCGCGTACGCCGTCCGTGCCGAACAACCGGCCCATACCGCCAACCTCCGAAGAAACGGTCCAGGAAAGGCGAACGGCCGGGCCCACCTCCCGTCGAGGGGAGGCGGACCCGGCCGTCCGTCAGTAGTACAACGTGCCGCTGAAGATCAGCGCTTCGAGTACTGGGGAGCCTTACGGGCCTTCTTGAGGCCGTACTTCTTGCTTTCCTTGACCCGGGCGTCCCGGGTGAGGAAGCCGGCCTTCTTCAGCGCCGGACGGTCGTCCGGCTCGCTGACGATCAGGGCCCGGGCGATGGCCAGCCGGAGCGCGCCGGCCTGACCCGTGGTGCCGCCGCCGCGCAGGTTGGCGATGACGTCGAACGCCTCCGGCTTCTCGGCGGTGACCAGCGGGTCCTTGATCAGCTGCTGGTGCACCTTGCTCGGGAAGTAGGCCTCGAGGTCGCGGCCGTTGCAGGTGATCTTGCCGGTGCCCGGCACGATGCGGACCCGGACGATGGCCTCCTTGCGGCGACCCACGGTCTGGATCGGCCGGTCACCACGAGGCGCGCGGGCGACGGGCGCCGGCGCCTCGGTGGCCTCGGGGGCAACCTCGGTGGCGGTGATGTCGGTCATGCTGATTCCTTCGCCCGCGCTCACTGCGCGATCTGCTTGATCTCGAACGGCACCGGCTGCTGCGCGCCGTGCGGGTGCTCGGCACCGGCGTAGACCTTCAGCTTCTTGATGAGCTTACGGCCGAGCTTGTTGTGCGGGAGCATCCCCTTGACGGCGAGCTCGATGGCCCGCTCGGGACGCTTGGTCAGCAGCTCTTCGTAGCCGACCTGCTTCAGACCACCCGGGTAACCGGAGTGGCGGTAGGCGATCTTCTGCTGCCGCTTGTTGCCGGTCAGCGCCACCTTGCCCGCGTTCACGATGACGACGAAGTCGCCCGTGTCGACGTGCGGCGCGAAAGTCGGCTTGTGCTTGCCGCGCAGCAGCGTGGCGGCGTGGGTGGCCAGGCGGCCCAGCACGACATCAGAGGCGTCGATGACGTGCCACTGACGCTCGATCTCACCCGGCTTCGGGCTGTACGTACGCACAGGTCTACCTTGTCTCGTCGTCGGTCTGGGGTCGCGCGCCGAGGTGACCGGGCGCGCACGAACGACCAAGCGTACCTCAGGCGGCACGCCTCTGGATGTCGTACAACAGCAGGCAACGATACCCGCCGCCCCGTCGGCAGGTCAAAACGGGGTGCCGCACGCCTGACCTGCGGCGGAGTCATGGCCCGGGTCACACCCCGGCCAGCCTGCGCGGGCCCGGCCGCAGGTAGACCAACCACGTCACCCCGAAACACACAGCGTAGGCCACGACGAACGCGACATACGCCGCGTCCGCGCTGCCCTGGGTGAGGAACGACTGCCGGAACGCGACGTTCACCAGCACCCCGCCCGAGGCCCCGACCGCGCCGGCGATGCCGATCAGCGCCCCGGTCATCCGCACGGCCCAGCGCTCGGCGGTCGCCGCGTCCCGCCGGCCGGCGTCGACCGCGGCCGTCGCCCGGGCCCGGAAGACCGCCGGGATCATCTTGTACGTCGACCCGTTGCCGATCCCGGAGAAGACGAAGAGCGACAGGAAGCCCAGCAGGTAGAGCCCGAACGACCGCTCCCGGGCGGCGAAGAGCACCAGCGAGGCGCCGGCCGCCATGGCGACGAAGTTCCAGAACGTCACCCGGGCCCCGCCGAGCCGGTCGGCGAGGTGCCCGCCGACGGGCCGGATCAGCGAGCCGATCAGCGGGCCGAGGAAGGTCAGCCAGGCGGCGTCGACCGGGGTCGGGAAGCGCTCGGCGAACTGGAGCTGGAGCACCTGGCCGAAGGCGAAGCCGAAGCCGATGAAGGAGCCGAAGGTGCCGATGTAGAGCAGCGACATGACCCAGGTGTGCGGGTCGCGCGCGGCCTCGCGCAGCGCGCCGGGCTCGTTGCGCGCCGCCGGGATGTTGTCCAGCCCGCGCGCCGCCGCCAGCGCGGCCAACACGATCAGCGGCAGGTAGACCGCCGGCACCAGCCGGGGGTACGCGGCGCCCGCCGTCGCCAGCACCGCCAGCCCGACCAGCTGCACCGCCGGCACGCCGAGGTTGCCGCCCCCGGCGTTCAGCCCGAGCGCCCGCCCCTTGAGCCGTTGGGGGAAGAACAGGTTGATGTTCGCCATGGAGGAGGCGAAGTTGCCGCCGCCCACGCCGGTCAGGCAGGCCAACACCATCAGCGTGGTGTAGGAGACGCCCGGCTCCAGCAGGACGGTCATCGGCACGGCCGGTACGAGCAGCAGCAGTGCGCTGACGATCGTCCAGTTCCGCCCGCCGAAGCGGGCCACGGCCAACGTGTAGGGCAGCCGCAGCACCGCCCCCAACGCGGCGGGCACGGCGGTGAGCAGGAACTTCCCCGCCGGGTCGATGCCGTACTCCGGGCCGAGGAAGAGCACGGTCACCGACCAGAGGCTCCACACGGAGAAGCCCACGTGCTCGGCGAAGATCGAGACCCAGAGGTTGCGCCGGGCGATCGGCGCCCCGGTCGTACGCCAGAACTCCGGGTCCTCGGGGCGCCAGTCGTCGATGCGGCGCCGGCGCCCGGCGGCGGCCGGGGCGGCCTCGGCCAGGGGTGTGGTGGGGGCCAGTGTGCTCACGGCGACTCCTCCTCGTCGGGGTGACCTGGAGGAACGCTAGGAATGCGGGATTACCCCGCGGTGCCCGTCGCGGGTCGGGCCGGAAACGGAGATCGCACCTCGGCCGGGCGGCGCCGGTGAGATGTCAGAGCTGTTGCAGGATGCGCAGCGCCCGCTCGACCCTGAGCATGGTCTCGGTGTCGGCGACGTCCACGCACTCGGTGAACCACTTCTTCATCGGCGAGGAGAGCCGGTCGGGCATCACCACGTACGCGCCCATCGGCACCGCCAGGGGCGAGTCGCGCAGCAGCGCCTCCTCGACCACCTCGGCCACGATGACGATCGGCACGTCGGTGGAGTTGTAGACGTCGGAGCTGATCACCAGCCCGAGCCGTTCCCGGGCGCCGTCGATGCGCCAGACCTCGCCCCTACGCAGCACGCGGGCGACCGCCGAAGAGCACGTCGTCGACCATGCCCACCTCGCGGGCGTCGGCGAGGGCGGCGGATTCGAGGTCGATCCCGGCCCGGCCGACGGCGGCGGCGTGCGCGGTGAAGACCTCGCGCAGCGCCTTCTCCCGGGCCGCCTGGTCCATCCACGCCGACAGGGAGAGCCCTTCGCGCTTGGCGAACCGCCGGGCCTCCTCGATCGTCTCGTCCGAGAACGACAGGGTCACCTTGGCAGTCATGCCGTGCAGACTACCCAGCGGTATGACCGCCAGTCATCCCGCCGGCACCCGCTATTCGCGCCGGCCGCCGAACACGGCAAACCGCCACTGCTTGAAGAAGCAGTCGACGTCGACCAGGCCCGCCTCGGCCAGCCAACGACACTGCTCGGCGACGGGCGCCGGCCGGTCGTACGCCATCCGCCCCTCGGCGGCGGCGATCTCGTCGGCGTCGGAACCGAGCGCCGCGACCCGCGCCAGCCACACCTCGTGGTAGCGCCGGTCCAGGGCGGGCGTGGGGCCGGCGACCTGCTCCGCGTTGACGAAGACGCCCTTGGGGGCCAGCGTCGCCGCCACCCGCCGGTAGAGGTCGCGCTTGCCGGCGTCGTCGAGGTGGTGGATGGCCAGCGCGCTGACCACCGCGTCGTAACGGCCGGCGGGCAGCGGGGCGGCCAGGTCGGCCCGGACCGTGCGGTGCGCCACCCCGCGGGCCCGCAGGTGGTCGGCGGCGACGGCCAGCATGGCCGGCGCGGCGTCGACCAGGGTCAGCCGGATCCCCGGCACCGCCGCCGCGAACAGCAGCGACAACAGCCCGGTGCCCGCGCCCAGGTCCAACACCTCCGGGGTACGCCCCGCGGCGAGCGCGGCCCGCAGCGGCGGCGCGGCCACCTCGACGGCGGTGCCGTAGAACGCGTCGAAGCAGGGCACCAGCCGGCGGCGGGCCTCGTCGTAGCTGCCGGCCACCGCGTCGAACGCCTCGGCCACACCCATGTCTTCTCTCCCAAATTCCGGGAATGTTGTCTCATATTGTAAACGATGCGAGCCGACCGGCTGCCGTCGTGCGGTGTGAGGGGCTCTTGACAGGACCGAAACAAACGAGACCCGGAGCGGAAACCGCCCGCCGGCACGCTTTGCCGACATGACAGACGGTGCACGGGCGACGACTCGGCCGGGGCGGACGCCCCGGGAGGTGGCGACGCACTGCCCGTACTGCGCCCTCCAGTGCGGCATGACCCTGCGCGAGGAGGCCGGCCGGGTGGCGGTGCTCCCCCGGCAGTTCCCCACCAACCGGGGCGGCCTGTGCCAGAAGGGCTGGACCGCCGCCGAACTGCTCGACCATCCCGAGCGGTTGACCACCCCGCTGCTCCGCGACCCGCACACCGGCGAGCTGCGCCCGGCGAGCTGGGACGCCGCCCTCGACCGGATCGTCGCCGGCCTCCGCGCCGTCCAGGACGGACACGGCCGGGACGCGGTCGCCGTCTTCGGCGGCGGCGGGCTCACCAACGAGAAGGCGTACGCGCTGGGCAAGTTCGCCCGGGTGGCGCTGCGCACGAAGCACATCGACTACAACGGCCGGTTCTGCATGTCCTCGGCGGCGGCGGCCGGGATGCGCGCCTTCGGCGTCGACCGGGGCCTGCCGTTCCCGCTGGCCGACCTGGGGCGGGCCGACACGCTGCTGCTGGTCGGCGCGAACCCGGCGGAGACCATGCCCCCGCTGGTGCGCTGGCTGACCGAGCAGCGCGAGCGCGGCGGCCGGCTGATCGTGGTCGACCCCCGGGTCACCGCCACCGCCCGGCAGGCCGACCTGCACCTGCAACCCCTGCCCGGCACCGACCTGGCGGTGGCGAACGCGCTGCTGCACATCGCGCTCACCGAGGGCTGGATCGACAAGGACTACGTGGCCGCCCGCACCACCGGCTTCGAGGCGGTCCGCCGCGGCGTGGCGGGCTGGTGGCCGGCCCGCGCCGAGGCGCTCTCCGGGGTGCCGGTGGCCGACCTGGAGGCGACCGCCCGAGCCCTCGGCACCGCCGAGCGCGTGATCGTCCTGACCGCGCGCGGCGCCGAGCAGCACGCCAAGGGCGTCGACACGGTCACCGGCTTCGTCAACCTGGCGCTCGCCCTCGGCCTGCCCGGCCGCCCCGGCTCCGGCTACGGCTGCCTGACCGGCCAGGGCAACGGGCAGGGCGGGCGGGAGCACGGGCAGAAGGCCGACCAGCTCCCCGGCTACCGGAGGATCGACGACCCGGCCGCCCGGGAGCACGTCGCCGGGGTCTGGGGGGTCCCGGCAGACGAACTGCCCGGCCCCGGCGTGCCCGCTTACCAGCTACTGGACTCGCTGGGCACGCCGGCCGGGCCGAAGGCGCTGCTGGTGTTCGGATCCAACCCGGTGGTCTCCGCGCCGCGGGCCGGCCGCGTCGAGGGCCGGCTGCGCGACCTCGACCTGCTCGTGGTCGCCGACTTCCTGCTCTCCGAGACGGCCGCGCTGGCCGACGTGGTGCTGCCCACCGCGCAGTGGGCCGAGGAGGACGGCACGATGACCAACCTGGAGGGTCGGGTGCTGCGCCGCCGCGCCCTGCGCCCACCGCCTCCCGGCGTCCGTACCGACCTGGAGATCCTCGCCGACCTGGCGGAGCGGCTGGCCGCCGTCGAGCGGCCCGGTGCAGCCGCCCCGGCGGGCCGGTTCCCCACCGACCCGCGGGGCGTCTTCACCGAGCTGCGACGGGCCTCGGCCGGCGGGACCGCCGACTACGCCGGGGTGAGCTGGGAGCGGATCGACGCGCACGACGGCGTCTTCTGGCCGTGCCCGACCGAGGACGGGCCGGACACCCCCCGGCTCTTCGCCGATCGCTTCGCCACCCCCGACGGGCGGGCCCGGTTCCACCCGGTGGAGCACCGGCCGGCGGCCGAGGAGGTCTGCGCCGACTATCCGCTGCACTTCACCACCGGCCGGGTGCTCGCGCAGTACCAGTCCGGCACCCAGACCCGCCGGGTCGCCGCGCTGCGCCGGGCCGCCCCGGACGCCTTCGTCGAACTGCATCCCGACCTGGCCGACCGGCTCGGCATCGGCGACGGCGAACCGGTGCGGGTGGTCTCCCGCCGGGGGGAGTTGCGGGCACCGGCCCGGCTCAGCACCAGCATCCGGCCGGACACCGTCTTCGCGCCGTTCCACTGGGGCGGCGCCGCGCGAGCCAACTCGGTGACCAACGACGCCGTCGACCCGGTCTCCGGGATGCCGGAGTTCAAGATCTGCGCCGTCCGGCTGGAGAGGGTGGAAACGCCATGAGCGAGCGGAGCGAGCGAATCATCGGGCACCGCACGGTCACCACTGATGGCCGACCGGAGCGCGGCGGAGGTCGGTCGTGACCGAACGGGTGGTGATCGTGGGCAACGGGATGGCCGGCGCCCGGCTGGCCACCGAGCTGCACGCCCGGGGCGGGGACCGCAAGGTCACCGTGCTCGGGGCGGAACCGCACCGGGCGTACAACCGGATCATGCTCTCCACGCTGCTCGCGGGCAAGATCGGCGAGGCGGACGTGGAGCTGGCCGAGGCCGCCGGGCAGGGAGTCGACCTGCGCACCGGGGTGACCGTCACCGCGATCGACCCGGCCGCCGGCGCGGTCCGCACCGACGACGGCGACCGCATCGCGTACGACCACCTGGTGCTCGCCACCGGCAGCCGGGCCGTGGTGCCCCCGCTGCCCGGGCTGGAGGGGCCCGAGCTGCCGGAGCGGGTGGTCCCGTTCCGCACCCTCGACGACTGCCGGCGGATCCTCGCCGTCGCCGACGGCGCGCGCAGCGCCCTGGTGCTCGGCGGCGGGCTGCTCGGGCTGGAGGCGGCCCGCGGGCTCGCCGCCCGGGGCCTGGACGTCGGGGTGGTGCACCCGGTGCCGTACCTGATGGAACGGCAGCTCGACCCGGCCGGCGCGGCCGTGCTGGCCGGCACGCTCGCGGGCCTCGGGGTGACCACCCACCTGGCCGTGTCGGCCACCCGGGTGGTCACCGACGCCGACGGGGTCCGCCTCGACCTGGCCGACGGCCGGTCGCTCGCCGCCGACCTGCTGGTCATCTCCTGCGGGGTACGCCCCGACACCGCCCTCGCCGCCGCGGCCGGGCTGGCCGTGGAGCGCGGCGTGCTGGTCGACGACCGGCTGCGCACCAGCGACCCGCGGATCTCGGCGATCGGCGACTGCGCGCAGCACGACGGCGCCCTCACCGGGCTGGTCGCCCCGGCCTGGGCGCAGGCGCGGGTGGTGGCGCAGGTGCTCACCGGCGAGGACCCGCTGGCCCGCTACCGGCCCCGTCCGGTGGTGACCCGGCTCAAGGCGGCCGGCATCGACCTCGCCGCGATGGGCGACCCGGCGGACGGCGGGGCGGGCGAGGAGCTGACCTTCGCCGACCCCGCCCGCGGCACGTACGCCCGGCTGCGCATCCACGACGAGCGGTTGACCGCCGCCATCCTGCTCGGCGACAACCCGGCGGTCGGCACGGTCATCCAGCTCTTCGACCGGGGTCAGCCGGTGCCGGCCGACCGGCGGTCCCTGCTGCTCGGCCGGGCCTTCGGCGCGGCCCCGGCGGCGCCCGCCGCGTCCCCGGCGCTGATGCCGGACGCGGCGACCGTCTGCCAGTGCAACAGCGTCAGCAAGGGCGCGCTGGTGAGCTGCTGGCGTTCCGGGGCCCGGACGGTCGACGCCGTGGTGGCGGCCACCCGGGCCGGCACCGGCTGCGGCGGCTGCCGGGACGCGGTCGCCGGCATCGTCGGCTGGCTCTCCGAGGTGGATTCAGTGGAGGTGACGCGATGAGCGAGCGAATCAGCAGGCTCGGCACACAGCGGAGGGCCGTCATGAGCGCGCGAAGCGAGCGAATCAGCAGACTCGGCGCGACGGTGCCTCATGACGGCACGCGGCGGAGCGGAGGGCCGTCATGAGCGCCGGCAGGCTGGTCGTCGTCGGCAACGGCATGGTCGGGCAGCGCTTCGTCGACGCGCTGCGCGCCCGCGACCCCGAGGGGCGGTGGCGGATCACCGTGCTCGCCGAGGAGACCCGTCCGGCGTACGACCGGGTGCGGCTCTCGGCGTTCTTCGACGGGGTGGGCGCCGAGGAGCTGAACCTGCACACCCCCGACGACGGGGTGGCGCTGCGTCTGGGCGAGCCGGCGACGGAGATCGACCGGGAGCGGCGGGTGGTGCGCACGGCGGCCGGCGAGCACCCGTACGACGCGCTGGTGCTGGCCACCGGCTCGTACGCCTTCGTGCCGCCGGTGGCCGGGGCGACCCTGCCGGGGGTCTTCGTCTACCGCACGCTCGACGACCTGGTGGCGATCCGGGAGCACGCGCGCGGCCGGCGCACCGGCGCGGTGATCGGCGGCGGGCTGCTCGGGCTGGAGGCGGCGAACGCGCTGCGGCTGCTCGGGCTGGACACCAGCGTGGTGGAGTTCGCGCCCCGGCTGATGCCCGTGCAGGTGGACACGGCCGGCGGCGCGATGCTCCGCCGGTACGTCGACGAGCTGGGCGTGACCACCCACCTGGGCGTGGCCACCACCGCCGTGCGGCCCGGCCCGGACGGCACCGTCGCCGGCCTGGAGCTGGCCGACGGCACGGTGGTCGACGCCGACCTGGTGGTGGTGGCGGCCGGCATCCGGCCCCGCGACGAGCTGGCCCGGGCGGCCGGGCTGGCGCTCGGCCCGCGCGGCGGGGTGCTGGTCGACGGCGCCTGCCGGACGGCCGACGAGCGGATCTGGGCGGTCGGCGAGTGCGCGGCGGTCGACGGCACCTGCCACGGCCTGGTCGCCCCCGGCTACGCGATGGCCGAGGTGGTCGCCGACCGGCTGGTCGGCGGGGCGGCCACCTTCCCCGGCGCGGACACCGCCACCAAGCTCAAGCTGCTCGGCGTGGACGTGGCCTCGTTCGGCGACGCGCACGGCACCACCCCGGGCTGCCTGGACGTCACGTTCACCGACCCGGCCACCCGGGTGTACGCCAAGCTGGTCCTCTCCGACGACGCGAAGACCCTGCTCGGCGGGGTGCTGGTCGGCGACGCGAGCGCCTACCCGACGCTGCGGGCCAGCGTCGGCGGGCCGCTGCCGGGTCCCCCGCTGGCGCTGCTGGCCCCCTCCGGCGCGGCGGGCGCGGGGGCCGGCGCCCTGCCCGCCACCGCCCAGGTCTGCTCGTGCAACGCGGTGACCCGCGCCGACATCGACGACGCGATCGCCGGCGGCTGCGCGGACGTGCCGGGGCTGAAGGCGTGCACTCGGGCGGGCACCAGCTGCGGCTCCTGCGTGCCGATGCTCAAGCAGCTCCTCGACGCGGCCGGGGTGAAGCAGTCCACCGCGCTGTGCGAGCACTTCGACGCCAGCCGGCAGGAGCTGTTCGACATCGTCCGGGTGCGCGGCATCCGCACCTTCTCGCAGCTCATCGCCGAGCACGGCCGGGGGCGCGGCTGTGACATCTGCAAGCCGGTGGTGGCCTCGATCCTCGCCTCGCTCGGCACCGGGCACGTGCTGGACGGGGAGCAGGCGTCGCTGCAGGACACCAACGACCACTTCCTGGCCAACCTGCAACGCGACGGCAGCTACTCGGTGGTGCCCCGGATCCCCGGCGGCGAGATCACCCCGGAGAAGCTGATCGTGATCGGCGAGGTGGCCCGGGACTTCCAGCTCTACACGAAGATCACCGGTGGGCAGCGGATCGACCTGTTCGGGGCCCGGGTCGAGCAGCTGCCGCAGATCTGGCGCCGGCTGGTCGACGCCGGCTTCGAGTCCGGCCACGCGTACGGCAAGGCGCTGCGCACGGTGAAGTCCTGCGTCGGCGAGACCTGGTGCCGGTACGGGGTGCAGGACTCGGTCGGGCTGGCCATCGCCCTGGAGCTGCGCTACCGGGGGCTGCGCGCCCCACACAAGATCAAGTCGGCGGTGTCGGGCTGCGCCCGCGAGTGCGCCGAGGCCCGCAGCAAGGACTTCGGCATCATCGCCACCGAGACCGGCTGGAACCTCTACGTCGGCGGCAACGGCGGCTTCCGGCCCCGCCACGCCGACCTCTTCGCCACCGACCTGTCCACGGAGGCGCTGATCCAGCTGATCGACAGGTTCCTGATGTACTACATCCGCACCGCCGACCGGCTGCAACGCACCGCCGCCTGGATCGAGGCGATGGACGGCGGGCTGGACCACCTCCGCGCGGTCGTCGTGGACGACTCCCTCGGCCTCTGCGCCGAGCTCGACGCCGCCATGGCCCGGCACGTCGACTCGTACTCGGACGAGTGGCGGGACGTGCTGGAGGACCCGGTCCGGCTGCGCCGGTTCGCCTCCTTCGTCAACGCCCCCGAGGTACCCGACCCGTCGATCGCCTTCGCGCTCGAACGGGGCCAGCCGGTCCCGGCGGGCCGCGCGCCCGTCGCCGAGGGCCGGCAGCCGGTCGCGCTCGGGATGCCGGAGGTGCGGCGGTGACCACCACGACACTCGGACTGCCGGAGGTACGGCGATGACCATCACGATGACGACGCCCGCCGCTACGCGCTGCTGGACGCCCGTCTGCCCGCTCGACCGGCTGGAGCCCGACCGGGGCGTCGCGGCGCTCGTCGACGGCGTGCAGGTGGCCCTCTTCCGCACCGCCGACGGGCTGTTCGCCCTCGACAACCTCGACCCGGTCGGCGGGGCGTACGTGTTGTCGAGGGGGATCGTCGGCAGCCGGGGCGGGGTGCCCACGATCGCCTCGCCGCTGCACAAGCAGGTGTACGACCTGCGCACCGGGGTCTGTCTGGACCTGCCCGGGGTCGCCGTGCCCCGGCACGAGGTGCGCTGCCGGGACGGACTGGTCGAGGTGCGGCTGCGACAGGAGGGGTGAATGCGCGACGAACTGGCCGGCTTCACCATCGGGGTGACCGCCGACCGTCGGCGGGACGAACTCGCCGCGCTGCTCCAGCGGCGTGGCGCCCGGGTGGTGATCGCCCCGGCCCTGCGGATCGTGCCGCTGGCCGACGACACCGACCTGCGCGAGGCCACCCGCGCCTGCCTGGACCGGCCGCCGGACATCCTGATGGCCAACACCGGCATCGGGATGCGCGGCTGGCTGGAGGCCGCCGAGGGCTGGGGGCTGGCCGAGCCGCTGCGCAGCGTCCTCGCCGACGCGTACGTGGTGGCCCGCGGCCCCAAGGCGCGCGGGGCGATCCGGGCCGCCGGCCTGCACGACCAGTGGTCGCCGGACTCGGAGAGCTGCGACGAGGTGGTCGACCACCTCTGCCGGCGCGGCGTGGCCGGGCAGGTGATCGCCATGCAGCTGCACGGCGAGCGGCAGCCGGAGTGCACGATGGCGCTGGAGGCGGCCGGGGCCACCGTGATCGAGGTGCCGGTCTACCGGTGGGCGCCACCGACCGACCCGGCCCCGCTGCACCGCCTGATCGACCTGGTCGCCGGCCGGCTGGTCGACGCCGTCACGTTCACCTCGGCACCGGCGGCGGAGGCGCTGCTGCGCGCCGCCGGTGACCGCTCCGACGCGGTGCTGGACGCGTTCCGGCACGACGTGCTCGCCAGTTGCGTGGGGGCGGTCACCGCGGAACCGCTGCTGCGGCGCGGCGT
Source organism: Micromonospora sp. URMC 106 (assembly GCF_051386395.1). NCBI lineage: Bacteria > Bacillati > Actinomycetota > Actinomycetes > Micromonosporales > Micromonosporaceae > Micromonospora > Micromonospora sp. URMC 106. Next base: position 7,752 of record NZ_JBPQTP010000021.1, on the reverse strand, counting down.
GCCGGTCAGCGCGCCGACCCGGGCCCGGCTGGGCGCCCTGGTCCGGACCATCGTCGACGAGCTGCCGCGCCGCACGGTCACCCTGAAGGCGGCCGGCCACCTGCTCACCCTGCGCGGGCACGCCGCCGTGGTCGACGGCGAGCTGCGTCCGCTCGCCCCGGCGCCGATGGCGGTGCTCCGGGCGCTGGCCCTCTCCCCGGGCCGGGTGCTGTCCCGCACCGCGCTGCTGCGGACGCTGCCGCGCGGCGCCGACGAGCACGCCGTGGAGATGGCGGTGGCCCGGCTGCGCGCCGGGCTGCGCGCACCCCGCGTGGTGCAGACCGTCGTCAAGCGCGGCTACCGGCTCCGGGTGGACTGACGCGGGGGCCGCCGGGCGCGCCCCGGCCCGGGCTCACGCCGAGGGGTGGCGGCCCCCGCCGTCCGCTCAGCCGACCGGCGCCGGGTATCCCCGGCCGTGCTCGGCCTGGAGGCGGATCATGGCGTGCTCCACGACGGTCACCAGCACCTGCTTGACCGACTCCCGGTGCCGGGCGTCGGTCATCACCAGCGGCACGTCCGGCGAGATGGCCAGCGCCTCGCGGACCTCCTCCAGCTCGTACTGCGGCGCGCCGTCGAACCGGTTCAACGCCACCACGTACGGCAGTTTGCGGTTCTCGAAGTAGTCCAGCGGCGCGAAGGCGTCGGTGATCCGGCGGGTGTCGACGAGGACGGCCGCGCCCACGGCGCCCCGGATGATCTCGTCCCACATGAACCAGAACCGGGTCTGGCCCGGCGTGCCGAAGAGGTAGAGGATCAGGTCCTGGGCCATGGTGATCCGGCCGAAGTCCATGGCGACCGTGGTGGTCTCCTTGCCGGGCACCTTGGACGGGTCGTCGATGCCGACGCCGGCCGCGGTCATCACCGCCTCGGTTCTCAGCGGGGTGATCTCCGAGATCGCGCCGACCAGGGTCGTCTTGCCCACGCCGAAGCCGCCCGCGACCACGATCTTCGCGGAGATGATTCCCCGGTTCTGGCGGGCCCCGGCGGGGTCATAGCCTGCGAAGTCCACTTAGCACCCTTCCAAGGATTTCCATCCGCTCCTCGAACCCCTCGGCGGGAGCGGCAGTGTGTAGCGTCAGCAGGCTCTCGGCCACCATGTCGGCGACCAGCACCCGGGTGACGCCCAGCGGCATCCGGGTGTACGCGGCGATCTCGGCCAGCGACTGTGCCCGCCCCTCACAGACGGTGGCGATGCGGTGCTTGTCGTGCCCCGCGAAACGGGACTCCGCGACCTGGGTCGGGCTGGCCGACAGGACCGCCTCCAGGGCGATGTCCATCTGGGCCTCGGTCCGACCGCGGGTGACCGCGTACGGCCGCACGAGCGCGCCGCGCGGGTCCACGCGCCGTTGGTCCATCCGCGATCACCTCCTCTCCCGGCCGGGCCCGCGGGCACCGGTCTTCTCGTCCCTGGCCGACGCGCAGCCCGCGTCACGCCCCGGCTACGACCGCACGGCGTCCCGCGGCAACGGCACCAGGGCCGCGCCGACGCGCTCCACCAGGAGCGCCATCTCGTAACCCACCTGCCCGACGTCGCAGCTGCGGGCCGCCAACACGGCCATCGACGACCCGTCGCTGATCGACATCAGGAAGAGGTAGCCGCTGTCCATCTCGATGACGGTCTGCAGCACGCCGCCGGCGCTGAACATCCGGGCGGCGCCCTCGGTCAGGCTGACCACGCCCGAGGTGATCGCCGCGAGCTGGTCCGCCCGGTCCGCGGGCAGGTCCCGCGAGGAGGCGAGCAGCAGCCCGTCGGCCGACACCGCCACCACGTGGGCGATGCCCGCCACGCTGTCGGCGAAGTTGGTGAGCAGCCAACTCATGTCCTGCATGGCCGCTGGCCTGTTCATCGACTCGTCTCCTTGGTCGAGGTGCTGTTCTGGTCCGTTCCGGCCGCCCGGCCGCGCTGCACGCCGCGGTGGTAGGCCGACAACAGGCCCCGTACTTCGTCCGGGGTGCGCCGGCTGCGGTCGCGGCCGCCCCGGGGCTCGATGCCGCCGGGCACGAGCTGCGCCTGCGGCACCCGCTTGGGCAGCCCGGAGCGGGTGGTGCCGGCAGCGGGCGGCTCGGCGGCCCGGCTGGCCCGGGACCAGCCCTCGTCGGCCGCCGTCCGCCAGGCGTTCGCGTCGGTGGCGGCGGCCCCCGGCGCCGGCTCCGCGACCGGCGTCGGGGCTGGCGTCGCGGGGGCGGCTTCCGCCGCCGCGGGTCGCGCCGGGGCCGGCGGGGTGTACGACGGCGGTGGCGGCTGCGCGGGCGGCGGGGTGGCCGTGCTGCCCGGCGTACGCGTGGGCAGCCGCGGCGGGCGCGACTCGGCCGTCGGCGGCTGTGCCGTGGCCGGCGCCCCGGCGGACTGCTGTGCCTGTGGCGACTGGCTGAAGTCCGGACGGGTGAAGATCGCGGTGGCGTCGTTGCCGTGCGACCGGAACCACACCGCCTCCATCTCCCGGAAGATCGGCGCCTCGGCCGGCAGTTCGGGACGCGGGGTGATCGGCGCGGCCGGGGCGAGCGGGGCGGTGGCGGCCAGGTTGGCGCCGAGGCCCCGGCCCACGCCCGGGTCGGCGCCGAATCCGCCGGCCGTGGCGGGCGTGCCGGCGGTCGGCATCGGGGTGGTGGCCGAGGACCCGGCGACCGGGCCGACCGGCAGGACCGGCGCGGCCGGCGCGCCGGTCTCCCCGCCGGGGACGCGCTTGGGCAGCGGCTCGACCGTGGGGTAGGCGACGGTCGGCGTGCCGACCGAGCTGCCACCGCCGCCGGCGGCGAAGGCCGGCTTGGCCGGCGCCGCCGGGGCGGTCGACGGCGATCCGGTCAGGCCGCCGGCCTGCACCGGGGACGTGGTGTCCCGCGCCTGCTCCGGCGCCTGCCACGGCGCCGGGGCGGACCGCCACTGGTCCGTCAGGGTGGCCGAGGCGGCCCGTCCCGCCCCGGCGAGCGGCTCGCCGAGGCCGACGGGGGTGAGCGGCGTCTGCTCGACCGCGAGCGGCTGCCGGGGCCGGGTGATCTGCTGGTCCCGGCTGTGGACCGGGGGCAGCACCACCGTCGCGGCGGGGAGCGTCACCTGGGCGACGGTGCCGCCCTCCACGTTGCGGCGCAGCTCCACCCGGATGCCGTAGCGGGAGGCGAGCCGGCTGACCACGGCCAGACCCATCAGCCGGAACGCCGCGACGTCGACGCTCGGCGGGGCGGCCAGCCGCCGGTTGAGCGAGTCCAGCTGCTCGTCGGTGAGGCCGAGGCCCCGGTCCTCCACCTGGATGAGCACGTAGTCCCGGATCCGCCGGCCGTCGGCGACCACGGTCGTGGTCGGCGGCGAGAAGCGGGTGGCGTTGTCCAGCAGCTCCGCGACGAGCCGGACGACGTCGTTGACCGCGTGCGCGGCCACCGAGATGTCGGTGTCGACCGTGCCGAACTCGATGCGGTTGTAGAGCTCCACCTCGGACTGCGCGGCGCGCAGCACGTCCACCAGGAGGGCGTCGTCGCGGCGCGGCACGGCGGAGTCGGCGCCGGCCAGGACGAGCAGGTTCTCGTCGTTGCGGCGCATCCGGGTGGCCAGGTGGTCCAGCTCGAAGAGCTGCGCCAGCCGCTTCGGGTCCTCCTCGCCGCGCTCGATCGCGTCCAGCTCGCCGATCATCCGGTCGACCAGGGTCTGACTGCGCCGGGCCAGGTTGAGGAACATCGCCGAGACGCTGGTGCGCAGCGCGGCCTGCTCGGCCGCCACGCGGACCGCCTCGCGGTGTACGACGTTGAAGGCGAGCGCCACCTGGCCGACCTCGTCGCGGGTGTTGAGCTGGATCGGGTCGCGCACCTGGCGGACGATCTCGTCGACGCCGCCGTCGCCGACGTTGCCGACGTTCTGCAGCCGCTGCACGGCGTCCGGCAGGTCGTGGTTGGCCACCGAGAGGGCGCCCTCCCGCAGCCGGCGCAGCGAGTGGTTGAGCGAGCGGGCCAGCACCACGGCGAGGGTCACCGCGATGACGAGCGTGAGCAGCACCAGCACCGACTCGATGACGGCCTGCTGGATGACGTCCGAGCGGGCCTGGTCGGCCTGGGCGAGCAGCTGGTCCTGGAGCCGGATCTCGGCCCACCGCATGAGGTCGTTGACCGCGCCGACGGCGGCGGAGGCGTCCTGGGCGGTCACCAGCGGGCGCTGCCCGACCGAGCGGGTGATGTCGGCGGCGACCCGGTCGGCGAGGGTGACCGCGTCGCCGGAGACGGTGCTGTCGACCAGGGCGCGCTGGGCCGGGTCGGCGGCCAGGGAGAAGGCGAGCAGCGCCTCCTGCTGGCCGGTCAGGGTGGCGACGAACGAGGAGAACTGCTCCTCGTCGAGCTGGCCGGCGGTCAGCGCGGTGAAGGCGACCGACTGCTCCTCGGCGACGGCCGCCTTGGCGCGGGCGAACGCGGCGACCGCGCGCCGGGCGTCGGCCAGCCGCTCCTCGCCGGGCAGTTGGGCGAGCCCGTCGCCGTACGCGACCAGGTCGGTGATGATGACCCCGTAGCGCAGCGCCGCCTCGGCGACCGCCATCTGCTGGCGGTCCAGCACCTTCTGCCGGGTGCCGTCGAGCGTCTCCAGGTGCTCGTCGATGGCCGCCAGCCGGTCCCGGACGGCGGCCGGGACCTCGCCGATCCGCCCGCGCTCGGCCCGGTAGGCGTCGATCCGCGCGTCGGTGCTGCGCACCCGCAGGTTGTACGTGTCGGCCTTCTGCGGCGCGGCCAGGAAGGCGGACGCCGCCATCCGCTCGGCGTGCAGGTCCTGGGTCAGCGCGGAGATGTCGATGGAGAGCGCGGTGAGCGCCCGGGCCCTGGTGGCGTCGAGGGCGCCCTCGCCGATGGAGACGAGCCGGACGGCGGCCAGCGCGAGCACCGCGGCGACCGGCACCACCAGGATCAGCGCCAGCTTCGACCGGATCCGCGCGTCGCGCAGCCGGAACAGGCGGCGACGCTTCGGCCCCCCGGTTTCGCCGCTGTCGGGCAGGGTCGTCGGTCCGGTGCTCACGACATCGCCTCCGTCGTTTCTTCCACGCCTGCCCCGCCGACTCGCGCCCGGTGCAGCGGACTGCGCCACACGCGGCACGGCCGCGATTTCATCAGAAGCGATCCTGTTTGGGAAGCCGCAGTGGGGTAGGAAACGGTCGGACGGCACGCATCCCGTGATCCGGTCAACTAATACCTTCATTTCCCCATGCCCGTGAACAGGGCATGTAACTCCAGAGTGGTCGTCCATGTCGGATTAGTAAGCGCTTGCAAAGTTCTCGTGACCCCACCATGTGGGATGCGCGTCCCGAAACGCCTCCGACCCCCGCGCTTGACCGCAGAGCCCGGCGTTGGCAAGGTTTTGCAGGCTTCGCGCACACCGTACGGCAGACCGATCCCGTTCCTCCACTGAGGACGGACAACCCGGCGGTGACCGGGCAGCGCCCGGGCCGCATCTGGAGGACTGAGTTGAGCCCCATCCGCTCCGCGACCGCCGCGGCGCTCGCATCGGCCGTACTGGCCACCACGCTCACCGGCTGCCAGTTCGGCGCCGACGAGCAGGACACCAGTCCCATCGTCATCGCGGCGGACCTCGAACTCTCCGGCGCGGCGGCGCCCGTCGGGAAGGCGTACCAGCGGGCTCTGGAACTGAAGATCGAACAACTTAACTCCTCGGGCGCGCTGAACGGCCGGAGGATCGAACTCAAGGTGAAGGACAACCGGTCCGACGCGGCCGAGTCGCTGCGGAACATCGGTGACTTCTCCGACGATTCCCGAGTCAGCGCGATCATCATGGGCGGCTGCAACGAATGCGCGGTCGGCGCCGCGCGGACCATCAACGAGAAGCGCATTCCCACCATTGCGCTCGCCTCGTCCAGCGCGGTGTCCAGTCCGGTCGCCGAGCGGCGCTACGTGTTCAAGCTCGCCCCGAACGCGGCCGACAGCGCCGCCGCCCTCGCCATCGAGATGCGGCGGAAGGGCGTCACCAAGGCCGCCGTGTTGTACAGCGACGACGACTACGGCCGCGAGGGGCTGGCCGCGCTGCGCGCCGAGTTCGCCAAGAGGGGCATCAAGCCGCCGCGCGAGGAGTCGGTCAAGACCACCGACACCGAGGTCGGCGAGCAGGTCAAGGCGCTGACCGAGGACAAGCCGGACGCGCTGGTGGTGTGGACCCCGCCGGAGCAGGCCGCGCTCGCCGCCACCGCGGCCCAGCAGGCCAAGTTCAAGGGCTCGCTCTTCTTCGACGCGGCGGCCGCCGGCGACCTCTTCCTCGGCGCCGCCGCCCGGGCGACCGAGCGCGCGACGCTGGTCTTCACCCAGACCATGGTGATCGACGACGTCATCGCGACCACCCCGGCCAAGGCCGCCCGCCGGCAGTGGTTCCAGGACTACACGGCCCGGTTCGGCGGCTACAACGGCTCCTCCTCGTTCGCCGCCGACGCGGTGCAGCTCATCGCCGACGCCGAACTGCGCGCCGGCGGCGAGCCCGGCCGGGTCGACCGCGACGGCATCCGGGACGTGCTGGAGACGTCGCAGATGGACGGGCTGTCCGGGCCGATCCGGATGACGCCCGACAACCACTCCGGCCTGATGCCCCAGGCTCTCACCACCCTGGTCGCCCGCAACGGCCGGTGGCGCCTCGCGGGCTGACGGTGGTCGACGGTGTGGCCCGCCGTACCCGGCTGCGGGCGGTCAGGCTTGATCCCCGCGCCGGGCACGGCGGCCACACCTCGGGCCGGTCCGGCGGTCCCCCGGTCGACGACCGGTCACTGGTCGTCGCGGGTGACCGGTCGACCGTCGGTCACCGAGCCGACGTGGTGGCCCGGACCCAGGGCAGCGCGAGCCGCTCGACCAGGGACAGGGCGCTGTAGAGCGCGATGCTCATCAGCGCGATCAGCACGATCGCCGCCCAGGCGGTCGCGGTGTCCCCGACGCCGTTGTACTGCAGGATCTGATAGCCCAGCCCCGGCTTGTCGGAGTAGAACTCCCCGATCACCGCACCGATCGCGGCCAGCGGCATCGCCACCTTCAGGCCCACGAAGACCTGCGGCAGCGCGGCCGGGAAGCGCACCTTGCGGAACGACTGCCACCACGACGCGTTCAGCGACCTGGCCAGCTCGGCCAGGTCCGCCGGGGTGGTGGTGAGACCGGTCGCGGTGGAGAGCACGATCGGGAAGAAGCAGAGCAGGAACACCATGGTCAGGATGGGCTTCTCCCCCCAGCCGACCGAGACCACCAGCAGCGGGCCGAGGGCGATCTTCGGCACCGCGTTCACCGCCACCAGCAGCGGCGAGAACATCCGCTCGACGTGGCGGGACGCGGCCAGGGCCATCCCGATGAGCACTCCGGTGACCGCCGAGAGCAGGAAGCCGACCGACGTCAGCACGGTGGTCGTCCCCAGCGCCGGCAGCAGCACGTCGGCCGAGGCCGTCAGCGAACTCCACACCGCCTGCGGCGGCGGCAGGGACGCCGGGTGCACCAGCTCCAGCACGGACGTGACCAGCCACCAGACGGCCAGCGTGATCACCGCACCGAACAGCGGCAGGCCGACGGCCATCGGGGAGCCGGCGGCCCGGCGGGTGGTCGCGGCAGCCGGCGCCGTGGTGGGCGTCGCCACCGCGGGGGCGACGGTCTCGCGCTCCGCCCCGGTGCCACCGGCGCGGGTACCGGTCGTCTCCGTCACAAGTTCTCCTCTCCTGCCGGCCGGGGCCGGCACGCGGCGGGGGGGGGGGGGGGGGGGGGGGCGGGGGG
>NZ_JBPQTP010000020.1:0-76535 GCF_051386395.1 Micromonospora sp. URMC 106 | reverse complement strand
GCCCCCCCCCGCTGGCGGCCCCCGGGTCAGATCCGGCCCACCGAGTCCTGGTTCTGCAGCACCAGCCACCGGCCGTGCTGGTACGTGTAGCTCACCCCGATCAGCAGCGGAACCCGGGTCCCGGTCGCCGGCACGGCGTACACGGAGTCGAACAGCACGAACCCGGTGCGGCAACCCACCACGGTCCGCTTGGCGACGCTGAACGACTGGGTCCAGGAGTCGTCGGCGAAGAACCCGCGCAGCCAGTCCACGGTGGCCTGCTTGCCGTCCAGGACCTCCCCGTCCGAGGCGAAGACGGAGGTGACGTCGGGGTGCAGCAGCGCGGCGAAGCCGTCCAGGTCGCGCCGGGCGGTGGTGTCCACGTACGCCCGGACGGCGCGGTCGAAGGCGCGCTCGCAGCCGTGGGCGGTGGCGTCGCCGCCCGCGGCCGTCGCGCCGCCGGGAGCGGCGGCCGAGACGGTCGCGGTCAGCAGGCCGGCGGCGAGCCCGACCAGGGCGAGGGTACGGCCGAGCCGAGCGGCGGTACGGGCGGCGGCGGGTGGGCGCATCGGGTGCTCCTTCGCGACGGGTGGGTCTGCCGGGGCAGCCAACCCCGCCCGCGGCACGCCCGGCCAGTGATTCGAACCGGATCGAACGCCGGCTCTGCGCGAGCGTGGCCGGCGGTACGATCCGCCTGTGCTGGTCGCGCATCTGGACGGCCCGACTCTCGCCCGGCTCCGCCTGGCGACCTCACCGGCGGCGGAGGTGACGTCGTGGCTGCAGGCCGCGCTGTCGCGCTTCGGGCACCCGGTGCACGGCGATCCCGGCCCGGCCGCCCGCGCCGCGCTGCGGCACCGCGACGTGGCCCTGGTCGCGCAGCTGGTCACGCCGCCCGGCCGGGTCGGCTACACGCCGGACCTGCTCACGCCGAAGCCGCCGCTGGGCCCGCCCGACGCCGTCCTCGACGAACAGTTGGCGCAGACCGCCGCGACGCCGGCCGGCGAGGTGGCCGTCCAGGTGCACGAGCGGTTCCCGGCCGGCCGGATGCCGGCGCCCGTCCGCGCGGCGGTCGAGGACGGCACCCTCGCCCGGCGGGTCGCCGACGGGCTGCGGCACTTCTGGCGGGCCGCGCTGGCCGACCAGTGGCCGGCGCTGCGGGCCACGTTGGAGGCGGAGCTGGCACTGCGGGCCACCGCGATGGCGACCACGGGGGTGGGCAGCGTGCTGAACAGCCTGCACCCGAGGGTGGCCTGGACCGGCCGGGCGCTGACCATCGACAGCTCGTACCGGATCACCACGGCGCTGGCCGGGGCGGAACTGGTGCTCGCGCCGTCGGTGCTGGCCTGGCCGCGGATCTCGACGCAGCTCTGCGACGCGGGCAACGCGGTGCTGGTCTACCCGGTCGGCGCCGGTCGGGCGGGCCAGCACCGGGACGGGCTCGGTGAGCTGGTCGGCGCGAGCCGGGCGGCGATCCTGGCGGACCTGGACGTGCCCCGGTCCACCCGGCAGCTCAGCGAGCGGCACCGGCTGGCCCCGGCGACCGTCTCCTACCACCTGGGCGTGCTGCTCCGTTCCGGCCTCGTGCTGCGCAGCCGGGACCGGCACAGCGTGCTCTACCGGCGCTCGGCGCGCGGGGAGGGGCTGGTGGGCCGCCGGTCGGATCAGGCGGCGACGCGCTCGGCGAGCCGGCGGAACGCCGCGTGGGTGGGCGAACCCGGCTCGGGGACGTAGACGATCACCCGCTGGCCGGTCTCCGGCACGTTCAGCACCCGGCACTCGAACTCCAGCGGCCCGGCCTGCGGGTGCGCCACCCGCTTGACCACCGGGCGGCGTTCCTCGACGTCGTGCTCGGCCCAGAACCGCGCGAACCGGGGCGAGGTGCCGAGCAGCTCCGTGACCAGCTCCGCGAGGCCCCGGTCGGTCGGGTAGCGGCCGTAGGCGGCGCGCAGGTCGGCGACCGTGCCGCGGACGAAGCGCAGCGTGTCCGGGTCGGACCAGTGCGCGTCGCCGGCGGACCGCCGGAACATCCAGCGGATCATGTTGCGTTCGGCGTCGGGCACCGCCGACAGGTCCCCGACGAAGTGCTCGGCCAGCCGGTTCCAGGCCAGCACGTCGTACCGGGCGTCGACCACGTACGCCGGGGTGTCCGCCATCGCGTCGATCAGGTGCCGCAGCCCCGGGTCCACCTCCCGGCTCGGCCCGGGCGTCGGCGGCGGGCTCTGCCCGGCGACCCGGAACAGGTACGCGCGCTCGTCGCGGGTGAGCAGCAGCGCCCGGGCCAGCGCGGCCAGCACCTGCCCGGACGGGTGCGGGCCGCGGCCCTGCTCCAGTCGGATGTAGTAGTCGACCGACATCCCGGCGAGCTGGGCCACCTCCTGCCGGCGCAGGCCGGGAATGCGGCGGCGTACCCCGTCGGGCAGGCCGACCTCGGCGGGGCGCAGGCGGGCGCGGCGGGTACGCAGGAAGGCCGCCAGCTCGTCGCGGCGCAGCCCGGTGGTCGTCATGCCCTCCAGCCTGCCGTACGCGCCGGCGGCGAGGGTGGTACCGCCGGTCCCAGCCTCGGCCGGTCTCTCCCCGGCGCCCCGCCCCGTGGGCAGGCTCGACGACATGACGACGAACATGATCGCCCTGGTCACCGGGGCGAACAGGGGAATCGGCCTCGCCACCGCCCGGCAGCTCGGCGCGCGCGGGATGACCGTGCTGCTCGGCGCCCGGGACGCCGAACGGGGACGGGCCGCCGAGCGGGAGCTGCGCGACGGCGGGGTCGACGCCCGCCACGTGCCGCTGGACGTGACCGACGCGGAGTCCGTGGCGCGGGCCGCCAAACTGGTCGAGGACGGGTACGGCCGGCTCGACGTGCTGGTCAACAACGCCGGCATCGCGCTCGCCGACGGCGACCGGGGGTTGCCGAGCGAGACCACCGTCGACACGCTGCGCCGGCTCTACGAGACGAACGTGTTCGGCGTGGTGGCGGTGACCAACGCGCTGCTGCCGCTGCTGCGCCGGGCGCCGGCCGCGCGGATCGTGAACGTCTCCAGCGAGGTCGGCTCCATCGCGCTGATGACGAACCCACAGGGCGCCTTCTTCGCGCTGACCTCGGTGCCGTACCCGTCGTCGAAGGCGGCGCTGAACATGCTGACCGCCATGTACGCCAAGGAGCTGCGGGACACCCCGATCAAGGTGAACGCGGCGAATCCGGGTTACTGCGCCACCGACCTGAACGGGCACAGCGGCTTCCGCACGGCGGAGCAGGGCGCGGAGGTGAGCGTGCACCTGGCGACGCTGCCGGCGGACGGGCCGACCGGGCTGCTCTGGGGCCACCAGATGGACGCCGGCGGGGGCTACGGCGTGCTGCCCTGGTGACCCGCTGACCCGTCCGCTCCCGCCTGCCCTCGGAAGACGGGCCCGCCCGCGACCCTCCGGTCGCGGGCAGGCCCGCCGTGGAACGGGATCGGCCGCGGCGCCCAGCACCGTGTTCCCGTCGGAGTAGAGGGACAGCCGGTCGTGCTTGCCCGGGTACTGTCCGTAGCGTCCGTACGTCTCCCCCGGGCCCGCCTTGTCGGCCGGCGGCCGGCCCAGCGGCGGTTCGCCGCCGACGCGGCCCGCCGGGCGCCGCCGTGTGCCACCCGCCCGGCGGCCCTCTGGCCGGCCCGGCGGCCTCGTAGCCGGCCCCGCGGCCCGGTCGGTGCGGGCCGCGCCTGCCGGGCTACGCGGTCAGGTCGATCCGCCAGTCGTTGGAGCGCATGAGGTGCCCGGGCGGGAACTCGAACTCCGTCTCGCCGAGCAGGGTGAAGCCCGCCTTGCGGCAGACCGCGTTGGACGGGGCGTTGTCGACCGACGGGTAGGCGTGCGCGTAGCGGTGGGTCCGCCGGGCGCGGGCCACCGCCACCGCCGCGCGCACCGCCGCGGTCGCCAGGCCCCGGCCCTGCCATCCGGGCAGGATCGCCCAGCCCAGCTCGTAGACCCGCTGGTCACGCCACTCGCGCTCCCAGTAGCCGACGCTGCCCACCCGGGCCCCGTCGGGCAGCACCACGGCGTACATGCGGCCCTGGCCGGTGTCGCCGAAGCGCACGTAGCGCCCGTGCCGGGCGACGACCTGCTCCTCGGTCTCCGGGCCTCCGGTGTGCGCCCGGATCTCCGGCGTGTTGAGCCGCCGCAGCAGGTCGAGGTCGTCTTCGCGCCACGGCTCGATGCGCACGTCGGTCATCGGGTCCCCCTCTTCCTTCGGGTGCAGTCAAGCAGCCACCACCGACACTCCGGCGCGCGCGGCGGCGCCTGGCGGGGCCGCCAGATCGGATCTCGCGGACCGCCGGGCGCCGTCTCGCGCCTGTCGGGTGGGACCGGAGCAGCCGGGAGGAGGAACCATGGAGGCACTGCGGCTCGCCGTGATCATCGGCAGCACGCGGGAGGGCCGGGCGGGCGACCGGGTCGCCCGCTGGTTCGTCGACCGGGCGGAGCGGCACCACGGGCTGGCGGTGACGGTGGTCGACCTCGCCGACTACGACTTCCCCGCCGGCTATCCGGCGGAGGCGACCCCGGCGATGCGGTCGTTCGCCGAAGAGGTGGGCCGGGCGGAGGCGTTCGTCGTGGTCACCCCGGAGTACAACCACAGCTTCCCCGCGTCGTTGAAACAGGCGATCGACTACGCGTACGACGAGTGGCAGGCCAAGCCGGTCGGTTTCGTGTCGTACGGCTGTGGTTCGTTCGGCCTGCACGCGGTCGACCAGCTCCGGACTGTCTTCACCGCCCTGCACGCCGTCACGATGCGCGACGTCGTCGGCGTGGACCTGCTCTGCGGCGAGCCGACTCCGCTGGCCACCGACCAGCTACGCCGCGCCGCCCGCGTCCTGCTCGACCAGTTGTGCTGGTGGGGCCTGGCACTGCGCGACGGCCGCGCCGCGCGCCCGTACGTCTCCTGACAGTTTCGCGAAGGAAAGGGTAGGGATCATGAATAGACGCAGCACCGGCCCGGCCATCGAGGCCGAGGGCCTGGCCAAGTCGTTCGGGGACACCCGGGCGCTGGACGGCCTGGACCTCACGGTGCCCGCCGGCACCGTCTACGGGGTACTCGGCCCCAACGGGGCCGGCAAGACCACGGCGGTACGGGTGCTGGCGACGCTGCTGCGCCCGGACGGCGGGCGGGCGCGGGTGTTCGGGCACGACGTGGTGGACGAGGCCGACGCCGTGCGGGCCCGGGTCAGCCTCACCGGCCAGTACGCCTCCGTGGACGAGGACCTGACCGGGCTGGAGAACCTGATCCTGCTCGGCCGGCTGCTCGGGCACCGCAAGCCGGCCGCCCGGGAGCGGGCCGAGGGCCTGCTCGCCGCGTTCGGGCTGACCGACGCGGCCGAGCGGCAGGTCAAGAAGTACTCGGGCGGCATGCGGCGGCGCATCGACATCGCGGCGAGCATCCTCAACACCCCGGACCTGCTGTTCCTGGACGAGCCGACGACGGGTCTGGACCCGCGCAGCCGCAACCAGGTGTGGGAGATCGTCCGGGCGGTGGTGGCGCACGGCACCACGGTGCTGCTGACCACGCAGTACCTGGACGAGGCCGACCAGCTGGCCGGCCGGATCGCGGTGGTCGACCACGGCCGGGTGATCGCGGAGGGCACCCCGGGCGAGCTGAAGGCGTCCGTCGGGTCCGGCACCGTCCACCTGCGACTGCGCGACGCGCACCAGCGGCCCGACGCGGAGCGGCTGCTGCGCGCGGCGCTGGACGTGCCGGTGCAGCTCGAACCCGACCCGGTGGCGCTGACCGCCCGGGTCGGCGGCGAGGGCGGCGAGCTCGACGCCAGCGAGCAGGCCGCCCGGGTGCTCGGCGACCTGGCCCGCGCCGGCATCGTCGTGGACAACTTCTCCCTCGGCCAGCCCAGCCTGGACGAGGTCTTCCTGGCCCTGACCGACCACCCGGCGGTCGGCGCCGACGAGCGGGACGAGCAGCTGGAGGCAGCCCGATGAGCAGCAACGCCACCACCACGACCGGGCCGGCGCCGTCGGTCTACGTACCCTCGGCGGAGGCGCTGTCGACCGTCCTCGCGCCCGGCGCCCGGCCGGCCCGACCGAGCCCGCTGTCGGCGTCGCTGACGTTCGGCTGGCGCGCCATGCTGAAGATCAAGCACGTGCCGGAGCAGCTGTTCGACGTGACGGCGTTCCCGATCATCATGGTGCTGATGTTCACGTACCTGTTCGGCGGCGCCCTCGCCGACAGCCCGCGCGACTACCTGCAGTTCTTCCTGCCGGGGATCATGGTGACCAGCGTCGTGATGATCACCATGTACACCGGGGTCGGCCTGAACACCGACATCGAGAAGGGCGTCTTCGACCGGTTCCGGACGCTGCCGGTGTGGCGGCCCGCCGCGCTGGTCGGCATGATCTTCGGCGACGTGCTGCGCTACGTGCTGGCCGCCGTGGTCATCCTCGGCGTCGGGCTGGCGCTGGGCTTCCGCCCCGACGGCGGGCTGCTCGGGGTGCTGGGCGGCATCGGCCTGCTGGTGGTCTTCTCGTTCGCGTTCTCCTGGGTGTGGACGTTCTTCGGCCTGGTGCTGCGCAGCGAGAAGTCGGTGATGGGGGTCAGCATGATGGTGCTGTTCCCGCTCACCTTCCTTAGCAACGTCTTCGTCGAGCCGGCCACCATGCCCGGCTGGTTGCAGGCGTTCGTGAAGGTCAACCCGATCACCCAGCTCGTGGCGTCGGTGCGGGCGGTGATGTCGGGGGCGTCGGACGCGTCGAGCACGATGTGGACGCTGGCGTGGAGCGCCGCGTTCGTGGTCGTCTTCGGCACCCTGACGATGTACCGCTACAACCGCCGCTGATCCGCACCGGCGACGGGCACCGCCACGGAGGTGACGGTGCCCGCCGCCGATGCGGTGGCCGGCTAGGAGTCGACCGGGACGGTGGTGGTCGTGCCGCCGGCGGTGGTGACGCGTACCTGGGTGGCGTCGGCGGGGAGCAGCGCCGCGCCGCGCCCGGCGTCGTGCCACCGCCCGGCGCCGACCCGGTAGCTCAGCGCCGCGGACGAAGTCGTCGAACCCCGTGCCATGCGGATCTCGCATCTACCCTCCTGGTCTCTCAGTCAGCAAGGCACCGCGGAGGGGTGCGGGGTCTACCGGCGTTGCCGATCATCATCGCGCTGACGTTCAGCGGCTCAAGGCGATCTCCCGATCGACACGCGACAGCTTCTCGGGATTACGTACGGCGTACAGCCCCGTGACGAGGCCGTCGTCGATGCGCACCGCCACGACGGTGTCGATCTCGCCGTCACGCCGAAGTATGAGCGCCGGGTGACCGTTGACCTGTACCGGCCGCGGCGACAGCCTGTCGGCGATCCTGCCCGACCCGGCGGCGAGCAGCCGGGCCACCGTGTCTGCGCCCACGACGGGCGTCACCGCGGCCCGCACGATCCCACCACCGTCGGTCAGGAGGACGACGTCCGGCGCGAGGATGTCGAGCAGGTGTTGCAGGTCGCCGGTTTCGATCGCCCGCTGGAACGCGACGAGCGCGTCTCGGGCCTGGCCCGGCGAAACCGCCCCGCGAGGTCGCCGCGCGGCGACGTGTCCCCGTGCCCGGTGGGCGATCTGGCGGACCGCGGCAGGGCTCTTGTCGACCGCTCCCGCGATCTCGTCATATCCCAGATCGAAAACCTCGCGCAGCACGAACACCGCCCGTTCGGTCGGCGTGAGGGTCTCCAGCACCAGCAGCATCGCCATCGAGACGCTGTCGGCCAGCTCGACGTCCTCGGCCACGTCGGGCGCGGTCAGCAGCGGCTCGGGCAACCATGGACCGACGTAGGACTCCCTGCGGCGGCGCAGCGTCCGCAACCGGTCGAGCGCCTGGCGGGTGGTGATTCGGAACAGGTACGCACGGTGATCCCGCACGGCGTCGAGGTCGACGCCGACCCACCGCAACCAGGTCTCCTGCAGGACGTCCTCCGCGTCGACGGCCGAGCCCAGCATCTCGTAGGCGACGGTGAACAGCAGGTTGCGGTGGGCGAGGAACGCGTCGGTCGCGGACACCATGGGATCGCCACCAGCCGGCAACCCGCCGGCGTCCGTTGCTCGCTCGCCCTGCTCGCTCATGGCTGGCTCCTGCCTGTCCGCTTCCGTCCGTGCCACCCACCAGACGCCGGTGTCCACCATCCTGTGACGCCCCTGACCGGTGACGCGCGTCTCGCCATCGCGCTGTCACAGGAAGTGGAACGCCGCCATCTCCATGTCCGTAGGGACGCCGCGCGAACGATCCGTGCGGCACGCAACTCCACGAAGAGGGAGCCTGGTCGTGAACGAGCACACCACACACCGGACGGTCGCGCTGATCACCGGGGCGAACAAGGGGATCGGCCGCGCGGCCGCCGAGCAACTCGCCGCGCTGGGGATGACGGTCCTGATCGGTGCCAGAGACCCGCGGCGCGGCGAGGAGGCCGCCTCGGCGCTGCGCGCGGCAGGCGGCGACGCCCACGCGATCACCCTGGACGTCGCCGACGCGGCCACCGTTCGGGCGGCCGCCCGGCAGGTCGAGGAGCGCTTCGGCCACCTCGACGTGCTGATCAACAATGCCGGCATCACCGGCTCCGGGCAGGTCTCGCCCGCCGACGCCACCGACCAGGTTCCCAGCTCCGTCGACCTGGACATGGTCCGGGCGGTGTTCGAGACCAACGTGTTCGGGGTGGTCGCCGTGACCAACGCCATGCTCCCGCTGCTGCGGCGCTCGCCGGCGCCGCGCATCGTCAACGTCAGCAGTCACGCCGCGTCGTTGACCCTCACCAGCGACCCGGACGGCCCGTTCGCGGCGCTGCTGCCGTCGGCCGCGTACACGCCCTCCAAGACCGCGCTGAACTCGTTGACCGTGCAGTACGCCAACGAGCTGCGGAAGGACGGCATCCTCGTCAACGCCGCCGCCCCCGGCTACGTCGACACGGATATCAACAACCACACCGGGCATCTCACGCCCGCGCAGGGCGCCGCGGTGCTGGTGCGCCTGGCCACGCTCGGCGCGGACGGGCCGACCGCCGGGTTCTTCAGCGAGGACGGCCCGCTGCCCTGGTGATGGCCGCCCTGGGCACCGGCACAGGGACGGTATGGACCTGCTGCGCGCCGGTGGCCGTGGCGAACGCCTCGGTGAGGCCCTCGACGGGTGTGTTCTTGGTGGTCACGCACCATTGACCGTCGTCGGGGGCCCCGACGCCCTCCCGCACGCATCGGGCGTCGTCAGATCAAAGGCGCCAAGGAAGCGGCTCGGGCGGGAGGTAGCGGCAGGTGCCGCCGGTGGAGACGGTGTCGCGCAGGTGGGCGGCGAGCGCCGGGTGCCGGTCGTCGAGCTTGCGCAGCACGTCGCGGATGCGGGCGGTCACCGTCTTGCGGGCGCGTTCGGCCTCGTCGCCGAGGCGGCGGCTGCGGCCGGCGAGCCCGGCGGCGGCGCGCAACTCCGCGAGCAGGGCCGCCCGCTCGGCGTCGAGGGCGGCCACCTTCGCCTCGTCGTCGCGCCCGGCGGCGCGGTCGATCTCGGCGTCGAGCCGGGCCAGGTGGCGCCGGTAGCGGGACTTCGCCTCGTCGTCGAGGACCGGGTCGCCGCCCATCCGGCGTGCGGCGACGAGTTCCGGGCCGGCGGCCGGGTCGAGCAGTTCGACGGCGGGCACGTCGACGCCGGGCCGGCCCAGCAGCAGGTGCAGGTCGTGCAGGCCCTTGGCGTCGGGCAGGTGCACGATGGTGCCGGCGTAGCCGAGCTGCCAGACCGGGCCGTCGCGGCGGAACTCGTACGCCTCGACCGGCGGCTGCCCGACGACGGACCCGGCGGACGGGACCGACCCCTGCGGCCCCGACGCCACCGGCGCGGCCCCGGCGGCCGGTACCGGTGCGGGCACAGCGGCCGGCATCGGTGCGGCGGCCGGGACCGGCACGGCGGTTCCGTGCCGCCGCCCGTCCGTGGCGGCCGGGTGCCGTCCCGCCGGCAGGTCGGCCGGCGCGGGTGCCCCGACCGACCGAGCGGTCACCTGGCGCATGCCGAGCGCGGCGGCGTCCCGGACGGCGGCGGCACGCAGCGTGGTGGCCGCCGCCACGTCGCCCGGGCGGTCGCGCCCGGTCAGCGCGTCGGCCAGCGCGACGCGGGCCAGCACCGACCAGGGTCGGGCACCCATCGCGTCGGCGGAGTCGCGGGCCGCGGCGAAGCCGGCCACCGCGTCGTCCCAGCGCCGCTCCGCCGCGTCGACGGCGGCCAGCCAGTGGTCGACGGGGCCGCTGACGTCGCAGCCGAACAACGCCGTCATCCACTGCCCGCGGTGCGGGCGCAGCGTCTCCCGCGCCTCGGCGCAGCGGTCGGGGTCGCGGGTCACGGCGGCGACCTGGGCGCGCAGCCGCAGCCACAGGGGTGCCACCATCCGGCTGTACGTGGTGCCGTCGGCCTCGATCCCGGCGGTCAGCCGCAGTGCCGTCGCGCCGTCGCCGCGCTCGGCCGCGGTGATGGCCCGGACCACCGGCAGGTAGGGATGGTCGCCGGGGTCCAGCCCGTCGAGCAGCGTGTCGGCCTCGTCGTGCCGGCCCTGCAGCAGCAGCCACGACCAGCGCAGGTGGTGCCCCATGAAGGCTGACTCGGACTGACCCCACTCCGACAGCTCGTCCAGCTCGGCGAGCAGCTCGCCGGCACGGGTGAAGTCGCCCCGGAAGCCGGCGATGATGCCGTCGTCGATGGTCGCGCCGATCCGGTGCCGGGCGTCGCCCTCGCGGGCTCCGGTCACGAACGTGGTGAGTTCGTCGTGGTACCGCGGATCGCCGAGTTCCAGCAGCGCCACCCAGCGCAGCGAGGTCGCCCAGAGCTGGGTCTCCCGGTCGCCGGTGCGGCGCGCCACCTCGCGGATCTCGGCGGTGATGGCGGCCCGGTCGGCGGCCGTGCCGAGCCCCCAGGTGGTGTCGTGGCGGGCCCACAGGCTGAAGGTGAGCGCCTCGTCGTCGTGGCCGCGCCGGGCGAGCGACTCGGTGGCGGTGATCAGGTCGGTGACCAGCGTGCCGACCCCGGCGGTGGCGTCCGGCTCGCCGATCAGCCGCCGGTACGCCTCCCGCAGCAGGCCGTCCGCGTCGGTGGTGCGCACGGAGCCGGACTGGTGGCGGTGACGGTGGACGGTGAGGGCGGCGCGGGCCAGCACCACCGGATCGTCGACCGTCAGCGCCAGCGTGGCGGCCTCGGCGACGAGTCGCTGGGCCTCACCGTTCTCGCCGCAGTGGTACAGCAGTTGGCCCAGTTCGACCATGATCTTCACGCGCCGGGTCGGGTCCTCGGCGACCTCCAGCGCCCGGCGGAAGTGGACGATCGACTCGTCCACGGCCAGCCGGCCGCTCGCGTCCCGCGCGGCGGCCAGCAGCAGTTCGGTCGCGCGGGCCGGGTCGAGCGCGTCGCCGGCCAGATGGGCGTGGCGAGCGAGGTCGGCCGGGATCAGCCGCTCGGCGAGCGCGGCCGACCCGTCGACCGCCCGGACCACGGCGGCGTGCCGGGACCGCCGGTCGTCGTCGGTGATCCCGTCGTAGAGGGTCTCCCGGACCAGGTCGTGGGCGAAGGCGAAGCGGCCGCCGCCACGGGCCAGCACGAGCCGGGCGGTCACCGCGCGGTCGAGGAGCCGGTCGACCTGCGCCGCCGGGGCGCCCGCGCCGGCCGCGAGGACCTGGCGGTGGAACTCGCGGCCCAGCACGGCGGCCACGGTGAGCGCCTCGACCACCGGCGCGGGCAGTTGGGCGAGCCGCCGCCGCACCGCCTCGCGTACGCCGGGGGCGATCGTGCTCACCTGGCCGTCGGTGCGCCACAGCCGGGCGGTCTGCTCCACGAAGAACGGGTTGCCGCCGGTGCGCCGGTGCACCTCGTCGACGAGGTCGACGTCCGGCTCGCGGCCGGCCGTGCGAGCCATCAGCGCGCCCACCTCGTCGCGGGACAGGCCGGTGAGGGTGATGCTGGTCGCCTTGGCCACCAGCGGCATCAGCAGCGGGCGCAGCGGGTGGTCGGCGGCCTCCACCTCGGCGTCGCGGTAGGTGCCGACCAGCAGCAGCCGTTCGAACCAGGTGTGCTGGGCGGCGAACCCGAGCAGCCGCATCGAGGCGGGGTCGGCCCAGTGCAGATCGTCGAGGACGACCATGACCGGCCGGCGCTGGGAGACCGCGACCAGCGCGGTGGTCACCGCGTCGTAGAGGTCGAACTCCTCCCGGTCGGCCTGGTCGTCGCCGCTGCCGCCGGCCGGCCCACCGATCGCCTCGCGGATCGCCTCGCGGATGTTCCGGTCGGCCGCCGCGCCGGTCGTCTCGCCGAGCAGGGCGGCCAGGCCCGGCTCGGCGGCCTCCCGGGCCACCGCCCAGTCGTCGGGCGAGCGGCGCAGCCCGCGCAGCACCTGCACCCAGGGCCAGTAGCCGGGCGCGCTGTCGGAGTCCCAGCAGGCCGCGCCGAGCACCAGCGCGCCGCGCTGGCGGGCCTCCCGGGCGGCGGCGGTGACGAGCGTGGTCTTGCCGATGCCGGGTTCGCCGGCGACCAGGACGAGACCGCCGTGGCTGGCGGCCGCCCGGTCGACCTCGGCGCGCAGCAGACCCGCGGGGTGCTCCCGCCCGATGACCTCGCCGAACCGCGGCTCCATGACGCCCCCGACGGTAGCGGAAACGTCGGACATCCCGTCGCCTCCGACCCGCCGCCCGGAATTCCACCGGCACGTCGAACGGTGGCCGGCCTCCTGCCGGCCCGGCCGCTGACCCGCTGCGGCGGCAGCCGGGGACAGCGGGCGCCTGGGCGCGGTCCGGATGGTCAGCGGGCGTCGGTGACGACGTGGGAGCAGGCGGCGCAGGCCGCGCGGCCCTGCTCGGCGTACCACCGGCAGGTCCGCCGGATCGCGCAACGCGGCAGGTCGGCCTCAGCCGGCCCGGCGGTGTCGCGGTACGAGGCGGCCACCCGTTCGCCCAGACCGCAGTGCTCGCCGGTCCAGAACCCGCACCTGCCGGTGACGCACGGGCCGGCGAGCCGGTACCGGGACTCGACCGGCGCGTCCGTGCCGGCCTGGGCGAGGGCGACCTCGGCCGGCAGCGGCGGCGTGACGTAGGCGACCCGACCCGCCGGAGTGATCATGCCGAGGAAGACCGTGGCGTTGGCCGCGGGGGTGCTCGGGCACATCCGCTCCGGCGGATCCGGCCGGTGGACGGGGTGCGTCACCGCTGCATCCAGAAGCCGAGGTCGTTGATCTTCTGGCCGAGTTCCTCGGCGAACGGGCCGTCGATCAGCCACAGCCCGTACCACTCGGGGCGCAGCTTGATGTTGGCGTGCCCGACGGCGAGCGGGTTGGTCAGCTTGCTGCCGGCGACGGAGAGCGCGTTGAGGCCCGCCTTCTGGATCTCGCCGGCGATGAGGCTCTGCTGTTCGGTGGTCAACTCGACGCCGTCGACGACGAATCGGAACTCGCTGCGTGCCATGTCCTACCTCCGATGGTCAGTACGATTCGGTCCGCAGCCCGCGCCGCAGACTCGCCCTGGTGAAGGCCGCCCAGCCGGAACGGGAGGCGGGGTCGGCGGCATGCCCGGCCCGGCGTACGTGCTCCCGCCAGTCGCTCGCCTCGGCGGCGCGCAGCCCCCACAGCTCCCGGCAGGCGGCGACCGCGAACGCGACCTGCTCGGCCGAGCCGGTCCAGCCAGCCGAGCCGTCGGTCACCCGCAGCGCGCCGCCGGTCCCGACCCGGACCGACGGGAAGTGGTGGTGCAGGCTGGCCAGGGTGGCCAGGTGGGCGGCGTCCGCCCGGCCGGCCGCGAAGGCGTCCCGTGTCTCGTCGTCGCGGCTGATCCGGATCGCGTGCAGCGTGAACGCGTCGCCGTGCGCGCTCACCGTGCCATCGACCTCCACCGGTGTGCTCCAGTTCCGGGGTGAGTTGGCCGACCAGAAGGCCAGCCAGGCGTCGAGGCGTTCGTGGAAGTCGGCCTGGAAGCGGGCCGGTCCGCCGGCGAGCCGCGCCGTGGCGATCCGGTCCCGGGCGAGGAGCGGCTGGGCGGATCGCGGCGGGGACGCTCCCCCGGCGGGTGGCGCGGCGTGCGCGGCGGTCGCTCCGGCGACGGTGACCGCCGAGGCCGCGGCGGCGCCGAGCAGGATCCGCCGGGACAGTGGGGTGAGGGAGTCGGTCATGGTCCGCCTTTCCTGGACGGCCTTTGCCCGACACGCTATCGACCGACATTGATCAGGAGAATCGTCGTTCTATCGGTAGCGCGACAGGGATTGCGGTGATCGACGGCGGCGCGGATCCGAATCTTGTGCCGTCGGTCGGTTTTCCGCCCGGAGCGGGTCGGATGCCCGCTTTCCCGCTGTCGAGCATCCGCGCCGGGGTGACCACGGGGGCCCACCGCGCCCCCGCCCACCGCCGACGACGCCGGTCTCCTGGCAGCCCCGCAGTCCCGAGGGCCAGCCCTGTGGTGACGACTAGCCGCCTACGGACCGGGTACGCGCGGCGCATGGGTAGCCACAAGGAGAACAAGCACGATCCCGGCGGCGAGTCGGCGCGCGGCCGGCGGCATCCGGGCAGCGGCGCGCGGGGCCACCAGGGCTCGCCCGTCGAGCACTCGCCGAAGGCCCGGCACCTGCGCACCGCGACCGGATCGGCGGGATCGGAACGCGACCAGGGGCGGGCGAAGGTCGAGGGCGGCGAGCGGGTCCAACGGCGGGGGACGAGCTGAGCCCCGGTACGCGGGCGACAGATCCGCGGGAGGTGAGGACGGCGTGGCGAAGTTCCTGTTGAAGTCGACCTACACGGTCGACGGGATCAGAGGGCTGAACGCCGACGGCGGCAGCAGACGCGTCGAGGTCGTCCGGAAGATGGTCGAGGGCGCCGGCGGGCGGATGGAGTCGATGTACTTCGGTTTCGGCGCGGACGACACCTACGTGGTGTGCGATCTGCCGGACCACAAGACCGCGGCGGCGCTGGCCATCGACATCCGGGCGGCGGGCGGGGTGGACACGCGGGTCACCCCGATCCTGACGGCCGAGGAGATCGACGAGGCGACCCGGGAGCGGCTCGAATACCAGCCTCCGGGCCGGTGACGCCGCCCTTCGACGGCCGGTCGCCGGAGTCGCTGGCGCGGGCCGGTCTCAGTCGGCTCTCGCGACCGGATTCCGGGCGTGCAGCAGCTCGGCGAGGCTGGCCATGGCGGCCTGGAAGTCGACCCGGTCGCTGGAGTGGTACCGCCGGAAGAACCAGTCGGGCACCCGCGCCTGCACCTGCCTGCTGTGGAAGATGAGGTCCTGGACCTGCCGGGCCAGGACCAGCGAGTCGCCGGTCGTGGCGGCGGGGTCGCCCCGGGAAACCGCCGTGGCGATGTGCCGCTGCACGACGGACATCGCCCGGTCGCGCTCGGCGGCGACGTCCCGTTGACCCCGATAGATCTCCAGGCCGAGGAGCAGCGCGCCCAGCGACGGGACGAACCACCGCGACAGCAGGTCGGAGACCGTCAGCCCGGTCGCGACGCCGAACACGACGCCGGCGGCCGTCCACGCGCCGACGCCCGCCAGCACGGCGTACGCGTAGCGGCGGCGCAGCCGGGCGCCCCAGCCGAGGTTCTGCTGCTGGCAGGCCAGCACGTCGTACGGGTGGGGCAGGGGCGGGATCTCGTAGTAGTCGCGGAGGTACTGCTCGTCGCCCCGGAAGGCCCGCTCCAGCCGGCTCACCTCCGCCGCGCTGAGCCCGTCGCCCACGGCCACGGTGTTCCACTCCAGACCGAAGAGGCGTACGTCGAACATCTCCTGGAGGACGGCGGCGCGCCGGATCTGCCCGCGCGACCAGGAGGCGAGGCCCACCGCGTTGACGAGCGCCCAGAGCGCGCCCACCGCGGTGACGGCGGTCGCCGACACGCCGGTGAAGGCCACCACCGCACCGGCGACGCCGAGGGCGACCGAGAGGGCCATCCGCAGGTTGTCCAGCCGCTGGGCCCGGGTGTGGCAGACCGACATCGCCCGCAGCAGGGCCATCATCTCGGGCCGGGTCTGGCGCTTGAGCAGGGAATCGGTGCACTCCGTCATCGCGGCCTCCCACTCGGGTGCCCGATTCTATATCCAGGCCGCTAGATGTGACCGATCGTGCCGAAATCGCAGCCGAAGGTGATCTAGTGGTTACTTTTGGGTAAGTACGTGGCGGAGCGCCGACTAGTGCCCCGTTCGCCCGAAAGTTGAGGTAGCTTTGCCTCCGCGCTCACCAGCGCCCACCCCTCCGGACGATCCACCCCGCTCGTCCACCCCTCTTTCACTCCTCGTGGAAGGTCCAACGACGGACATGGGCGACGGTCTCGACGACCTCGAAGGCTACGCGCCGGATGCGACAGTCGCGGCGGCGCTGCGGGACTGGGCCAGTCACCTGGGCGGGATGGTGCACCGCCCCCGCCGGCCCCGCCGCGCCCGCGGCTACACCCCGGCGCTGCTGTTCACGATCATCCTGAAGCTGCCCGGCGGTCCCGGGCGCTTCACCGGGCGCAAGCTGCTGGTCAAGGTGCTGCCGGCCGCCGTCGCCGCCCGGCGCGAGCCCGGGCGGCACGAGCGCGCGGTGCGGTCCTCCCCCGGCTTCGCCGAGCGTCACCTCGTCCGCCAGCCCTATCCCCCGCACCCGCTGGCCGACGGGCGCTTCCTGATGTTCCAGGAGGTCGCCAACGGCGCGGACGACATGGTGACGCTGCACGACCTCGACGACGAGGAGATCGTCCCCGTCATCCGCACCGTGTGCGACCGGGTGCTCAACGACTGGAACAGCGGCGGCCGGCAGACCGCCACGGCGACCGTCACCGAGTACGTCCGGCGGGAACTCGCCGCCCTCGACGCGCTGGACGACGTCCACGACGCGGTCCGCGCCCTCGGCCTGCCCGGCCCGGAGACGCCGTGGCTGGTGTGGGACGGCGCGCTGGTGCTGCCCAATCCCCTCCGGACGCTGCGGGCCGGGCCACCGTTCGGCGCCGACGAGCTCGACTACCTGTACGGCAACTCCCACGGGGACCTGCACGGCGGCAACGTCCTCGTGCTGCGCGACGCCGAGGAGCGGCTGGTGCCCGGCACCTTCCGCCTGGTGGACCTCAACACCTTCGAGGACGCCGCGCCGCTGACGCGGGACCTGGCCACCCTGGTCCTGACCACGGTGCTGCGGCACGTGGCGGACCTGCCGCCCGACCAGGCGGAGGCCCTGACCCGGCACCTCATCTTCCCGACCAGCCGGCGCCCGCCCCGGCTGCCCCCGGTGCTCGCCGAGCTGGTGGAGGCCGGCCGCCAGGTGGGCGACGCGTACGCCCGGACGGACAACTGGGTCTCCGAGTGGCGGGCGCAGTACCTGCTCTCCCTGCTGTGCCAGGCGCTGACCTGCTGCACCTACGACAACGTGGCGGCCGCGGCGCGGCGGTGGTGCTTCGTGCTGGCGGCGTGGGCGCTGGAGGCGTACCGGCGCGAGTTCCACCCGCTGGCCGAGCCGCCCCTGGCCGGGGTCACCCCGGCGAAGGACACCGGCGGTGGCCAGCCGGCGACGATCGTGGCGCTGGACAACGAGCACCCGTCCCGCTACGAGCGCTCGGGTCAGCCCAACAGTCGCGCCCCGCTGGCCCGTACGCAGGTGGACCTGTCGTGGCAGCCGCCGCACGCGGCGCTCTCCGTGGCGCCGCCGACGGTGGACGGCCCGGTGGGCCGGCACGGCGCCGGACCCGCCCCGGCGCCCCGGCTCGGCACGGATCCGGCCCTGCCGCTGTGGCCCGACGCGGGGGGCAACCAGCCGGCGTTCCACTCCCGGCCGGGCGGCGAGAACGCCGCCGCGCCGTACCTGCGGGCACCGGCCGCCGGCCCCCGGCTGTTCCGCGGCAGACCGGCGCCGCGCCACCTCGTGGCACCCGGCAGGCGGCGCGTGCCCCGCTCCCGCCCCGCCCCGCGCGGCGAGCACCTCCCGGCCGCGCCGGCCCGGACGGCGGTCCGGCTGCCGGCGCGGGTCACCGTCCTGCTCGGGGTGGTGGCCGTGCTCGGCGGGGTGCTCGTACCGACCATCACCCAGAACCCGCCGCAGGTGTTCGGCCGCCGGGAGTCGCCCACCCCGCCACCGAGGGAGGAACCGCCGACCTCGCCCGGCGGCACGGAGCACACGGGCGCGCGGCAGCCGCTGGCCGACCTGGCGCAGTCGGTCGCCCGGCTGGTGGAGCCGCGCGCCGACGGGGCGTACGCCTTCGTCTGCCTGCGGGTCTGGTCCCCGGAGGACGTGGGGCCCGGCGCCGACGACCTGCGGACGTACCGCGAGGAGCGGCTGTGGTGGAACTCCCGCCTGGCCGGCCGCCGGACCGTCACCGCGGTCACGGACGGGCGACGGTCGCCGGACCCGTCGGTCGTACGCTACGGCGAGGGCGACCTGACCGAGGTGCCGCCGCGCCCGCCGGCCGACCCGGCCGACCTGCGCGACCATCTGGCGCGGCAGTTGGGCGCCCTGCCCCCGGAACAGCGCGACGCCGCCGGCATCCTCCAGGTGATCGCGAGACTGAACCGCTACCACCCGCTCGACGCGGCGGAGAGGTCGGCGCTGCTGCACCACCTCGCCGACACGCCCGGCATCGAGAGGCGGGGCGCCTACCCCGACCGCGCGGGCCGGCCGGGGCTGGCGTTCAGCGCCGACGACCGGCAGGGCCGCCGCGAGACGCTGCTGTTCGACCCCGGCAGCGGCCAGCTGCTCAGTCACGAGACGACCAGGGTGGTCGACGACTCCGTCCTGGGCCATCAGCTCTTCCTCAGGCGCGGCCGCACCGACACGCTCTCCGGCCCGAGCTGCGGCTGAACCCGAACCGAGCTACGGAGCTGCGGCTGAACCCGAGCCGAGCTGCGGAGCTGCGGCTGAACCCGGGCCGAGCTGCCGGGCCGGGGCTGGTCCGAGCCGGTCCGAGCCAGGGCCCGGCTGGTCCGCGCCGCGGCCGAGCGCGGCCGGAACCGGGGTCGAGCGCGGCCGGAGCCGGAATCGAGCATGGCCGGAGCCGGGGTCGAGCGCGGCCGGAGCTGTGGTGGTGCCGGCGGCGCGGTCAGACGCAGCGACGCTCGACGTAGTTGGCCCAGTTCCGGTAGGGGCTCGCGTCGCTGCGGACCCGGTTCGCCGCGCCGACGTCGAACAGGCGGGTGCCGTAGTAGTAGAACGAGACGGACCCGCTGCCGAGGTTGTAGTGGGCCGACTCGATGCGGTACTGCCACTGCCAGGTGAAGAGGCCCTGCCGGCCGCAGTCGGAGAGGCGGCCCCGGGGATAGCCGTAGTTGGGCCACTCGTAGAAGCAGAACCAGCCCAGGGGGCAGTCGGCCACGCCGTACGTCCCCACCGGGGCGCGGAGGGTGACGACGAGCGCGCCGCCGCCGTAGCTGATCTCGTTGTCGTTGATCGGCGTGCCGCCGGGATGGGCGGCCAGGTATTGCCGCAGTTCCTCGCGGGCGGCGGCCCGGTCGCGCACGGCGGCCCAGGCCGATGCCGGCGTGGTCACCACGACCAGGGCGCAGGCGAGCACCGCCGCGAGGGCGGCGCGGAAACGGATTGCACTGACCATTCGACACCTCGCGATGTGGGCGCGCAGGAGACGAGCGAAGGGCCGCCGGCCGGGTGGCCGGCGGGCCGCGGGTCGAGCCGGGGCGGCGGTGATGCCCGGTCAGGATAAGAACCCAGATCGACTGATTGCTATCAATGTCCTGACAGCGATTGCGCACCGTGCCGGAACGGCCGACCGGAAAGCCGCCGCCCCTCCGGCACCCTGCCACCCGCAATTTCCCTCCCGTAAATTCCGGACCTGACCGCTGCCGGGACGTGACGGGGACGCGATACCTAATGATTGATAAACATGGATCTAACCTTCTAGCATCGTCACCATGAGTGCCCGCCGCGTCACCACCGTCGCCGCCCTCGCCGGGCTGCTGAGCCTGCTCGCCGTCGGCGCCGCCCGGGCGGACGACACCCCGGCGCTCACCACCCCCGGCAGCCCCGTCGTCGTCGCCAACGAGCCGCACCGCCTCGCCCTCACCTGGACACCCTCGGCCTGGGTCGGCGAGCCGGGCGGCGGAGAGCCGATCACGTACGAGGTGCGGGCACAGCTCGGCCCGCACGTCTACCGGGCCCTCGGCAGCACCACCGGCACCGCCCTTACGCTGACGAACCTGGCTCCGGGCAGCGAGTACCGCCTGGTCGTCAGCGCCTACACCCTCGGCGGCTACTCCGACCCCTCCCCCGTCACGCCGGTGCGCACCGCGTACGGGCGGGCGAAGGTCAGCTATCTCAACCAGGACTGGTCGCCGACGAACAACCAGATCCAGCACGCCCTCCAGGTCACCAACACCGGCGGCGAGCCGCTCGACCTGGCCACCGTGCGGGTGCGCTACCACCTGACCTTCGAGGGCGGCAACACCTCACTGGTGCCCAACTGCGACTGGGCGGCGCTGGGCTGCGACCGGATCCAGCGCACCCTGACGTTCTTCCCGCCGCCGCTGCCACCGTCCCCGCCGCCCGGCGGCACGCCCACGCCCACCCCCACGCCGACCCGCTACCCGCTGCCGGGCACGCCGATCCCCGGCTGGGTGGAACTGACCTTCACCGACGGGATCCTCGCCCCCGGCGCGTCGACCGGCCCGATCCAGCTGCGCCACCACCGGCACGACTGGACCGCCATCGACGAGCGGGACGACCCGAGCTGGCGTGCCGCGACCGGCCAGTGGGCCGACAACAGCCGGATCACCCTCGACGTCGACGGCGTACGCGAGTTCGGCGACACCTACGCCTGACGCCCCAGGGCCTGGATCGCGACGTCGATCGTGGTGGCCAGACGTGCCGGGTCGTGGCCGGCGCGTTCGCGCACCCGCAGCCCGAGCACCGTGGTGAACAGCAGTTCCACGGCGGCGTCGGTGTCGAGGTCGGCGGGCAGTTCGCCGTGGTGACAGCCTTCCTCGAGCAGTGACCGCAGCGCCTGCCGGGTGACCTCGAAGGCGGCCTCGGTCCGCTGGCGGACCTGGGCGTCGGTGATGCCGAGCTCGGTCGCCGTGTTGACCACGAAGCAGCCGCGACCGGCCTCGCCGTCGGAGGGGCAGGAGACCAACCACAGCATCCAGTCCCGCAGCACCTGGCGGACCGGACGGCCGGCGGCGTCCAACCGCTGCTCGGCCTGGGCGGACTCGGTGGCCCGGTAGTGGTCGAGCGTGCGCAGGAACAGCGTGTGCTTGTCGGTGAACGTCCGGTACAGGCTGCTCGGCGTGAGCTTGAGTTCGGCGCCCAGATCCCGCACCGAGGTGGCGTGGTAACCGCGACGCCAGAACAGATCGGTCGCCCTGACGACCGCGTCCTGCTCGTCGAACTGACGGGGGCGTGCCATGGCCGCCACTCTACCAAGCTTGTGGAGCGATCGTTCCCATACTAGGGTCACCGACGTATGGGAACGATCGCTCCCATACGAGCGGAGGAGGGTATCGGTGACGACCACAGAACAGACGGCCGCTCGGGCGACCGACCAACAGGCCCCACGGAGGAACCACTGGCTGGCGGTCAGCGCGGTGGCCCTGGGAACGTTCCTGCTGGTGACCGCCGAGCAACTGCCGATCGGGCTGCTGACCACCGTGGGATCGGCCCTGTCGGTCTCCGAAGGGACGGCCGGGCTGATGGTCACGGTGCCCAGTCTGGTCGCCGCAGTCGCGGCACCGCTGGTGCCGGTACTCGTCGGCGGAATGAACCGGCGGCTGCTCCTGCTCGGCCTGATGGGGCTCATGACGCTCGCCAACGTGGCCTCGGCCCTGGCGCCGAACTTCGCCGTTCTGGTGTCCTCCCGGGTGCTCGTCGGGGTGGCGATCGGCGGCTTCTGGGCCGTCGCCAGCGGCCTGGCCGTCCGGCTCGTGGCCCCCGCGAACGTGCCACGGGCCACCGCGATCATCTTCGGCGGTGTCGGCGCCGCGAACGTCTTCGGCGTCCCGCTCGGCACGCTGCTCGGCGACTTCTCCGGCTGGCGCTTCGCCTTCGCGACGCTGAGCGCCCTGGCGTTGGTCGCGCTGCTCGCGCTGCTGGCCGTGCTGCCGCCGTTGGCCGCGTCCCAGCCGGTCCGTCCGCGACTGTTGGCCCAACAGTTCCGCAACCCCGGCGTACGCGTCGGCATCCTCGCGACGTTCCTGATCGTGACCGGCCACTTCTCGGCCTACACCTTCGTCAGCCCGGCACTGCAGCAGCTGTCGGGGATCGACGAACGACTCGTCGGCCCGTTGCTGTTCGGATTCGGGCTGGCGGGCATGGTCGGCAACTTCGTCGCCGGCGCCGCGCTGGCGCGCAATCCGCACCGGACCGTGCTGGCCATCACCGTGGCCCTGGCTGCCGCGATGCCGCTCTACCTGGTGCTCGGCCGGGGGCCGGTCGGCGGGGCCGCACTGTTGATCGCCTGGGGCCTGGCGTTCGGCGGCGTGTCGGTCGGCCTGCAAACCTGGATGATCAAGACCGCGCCCCACGCCGTGGAGGCGGCCTCCGCCCTGTGGGTGGCGGTGTTCAATCTGTCGATCGGCTTCGGCGCGCTGGCCGGCGGCGTCCTCGTCGACTCGCTCGCCCTCGAGGCTGTGCTGTGGCTCGGCGGCGCCTGCGCCCTGGCAGCCGCGCTGGCGGTCTGGAGCGCCCGCGCCAACGAGAACCTGCGGTGACCTGCGGAGCGCACTTCCCCGTACGAGCGGCGAGCGCGGGTGACGCTCGCAGGGGGTCCACCCCTATCCGTCCGACAGGGGTCCCGACGGCGTGTGGGGGCGGGAGACGACGGGTACCGGCGGCCGGCATGAGTGACCTTCCGCTGCACATCCTGACCGACGCAGGCTTCACCACCGACGAGGCGAACTCCATCGTCGATCACCTCATCAAGGGTGTCGACACCCACGACGGGAGGAGCGAGACCGACCGGATCGACGTCGAGGCGCTCCCGCCGGAGAAGAAGGCGGCCATCGACAGGTTCAACATGGCCGTGGCCGCCGACTTCTAGTCACCCGGGGCGCCGGTCCCGTCCCGGCCTGCCGCAACAGGCGGGCCGGGACGGCGTCACCGGGACCGGTCGCCGGCGAGCAGCGCGAGGATCGTCTGGTTCGCCTCCCAGCCGTCCGGGAACTTCACCGGCACGTCGAGGTGCACGATCTCGGTCGACGGGTGGGCGTCCAGCAGTTCGCCGATCCCGGCCCGCGCCACCACGATGCACGCGTGCCGGTGCCGGGACGTCAGCACGCAGAGCCGCCCCGACTCCAGGTGGAACGCGGTGGCGTCCCGCCGTCCCGACAGCGGGTGCAGCACGATCGTCACGTCGTACTCCCGGCCCTGGAGCCGGTTGGCGGTGTCCACGGTGATGCCCGCCCCGGCCTCGCCCAGGTGCGCGCGGATCGCCGCGACCTGGTCGCGGTGCGCGGCCCCGACGGCGATCCGGTCGGCGGTGACGGGCGCGCCCGCCGGCGCGTGCTCGGAGACGGCGACCGCGCCCCGCCGCAACACGCGCAGCGCCAGCGCCGCGCACGCCGAGGCGGCCTCCGCATCGGTACGCAGGGTGTGCCGGGCCGGCAGCTCGTGCAGCGCCCAGCCGGTGGCCGCCGCCAGGTCCACCACCCGGTCCAGCGCGTCCCCCGGCCCGGGCTCGGTGAGGGACAGCGCCCGGTCCGAGGCGGACGTGCCGGCGCGGAACCCGGTGAACGGATAGAACGCCGCCGCGACCACCGGCGCCGCCGACGCGGGCAGCCGCCACGACACGGGAAGCCGGTGCACCGGCAGCTGCGGGTTGTGCCGCAGCAGCACGGCCACCGCCGACTGCATCGGATCCCAGGTCAGGCCCGTCCACCGCGCCGTGTCGACGGTGGAGAAGGGGTCGAGCTGGCCGGGATCACCCACGAACAGCGCCCGCTCGAACCTGCCGGCCACGCGCAGCAGCGCGTCCGACCGCATCTGGTACGCCTCGTCGACGATCGCCCACGGCCACGAGCCGTCCGCGACCGTGGCCCACTTCGCGGCCGTACCGATGATGACGGCCGGGCCGCCGAGGTCGGCGACCTTCGCGGCGACCCGGACCGTCTCGTGGCCCCTGACCCGCTCGGACGGCCTGTAGTCGGCGGCCGAGAGGCGGCCGATGCGCAGCTCGGGCGCCTTGCGGGCCAGGCGGTCGATGAGGTCGTCGACCTGCTCGTTGGTCTGCGCGATGATGATCAGCGGCTCGCCGGCGGCGGCCAACTCGACGGCTGCGCGCACCACCAGGGTCGATTTTCCGGCCCCCGGCGGGGAGTCGACCACCACGCCGCGGTGCTCGCCCGAACGCAGGTCGGCCAGCACGGCTGTGATGACCCGCTCCGCCTCGACCGCCGGCGGCATCTCCAGCCCAGCACGCATCGATTCCACCTCCCCGGAGGTCTACGGGACATTACCCCTGGTTAAGTCGCCCAGGAAGGCCAGCCCTCGACGGCGGGCGTCGGAGTTGGACCCGCTGCGGAGCGTGGCGGCCGAAAGGTACTGCGGCGCCCGATCGCCCTCTGGTCCGGGATCCGACAATTGGCGTCGATGACGGTGGCGCAAAACCGGCCATACCAGCACCAAGTGACGCATGGCTACGACTGCACAGGGTGTCGGAGTCATCGCGCGCTGGCTATCGTGTCCGCTCTGCCAACCCTCACGACACATTGGACTGACGTGGGCCTCCTTGTCACCACCAGCGGCTACGGACCTGCCTCAGACGAGTTCGCCTCCGGCAAGCCGTTGAAGCTGATCGACGGATCAAGCCTGCTCCACCTGCTCCCCCGAACATGCGCAGGCGCGGGCTCGGATCGACCCGGGCGAATCGGACTGACATGATCGGGAAGCGCCCGCCCGAGCGGGCATTGATCATGCATTTCACCCACATCGACAACCTGCCGGCGATCCTGACGGCTGGGCGACTCGTCGCGGACAATGTCGTGGGCGAACGTCTGGTGACCGACGTGGGGTCGGCAGCCATCAAGGCGAGCCGCCGCACCCGACGGGTGACGTGCCCGCCTGGCGGTGTCGTCGCCGACTACGTCCCCTTCTACTTCGCGCCCCGCTCGCCGATGATGTACCGCATCGCGCGGGAACACGAGGCCGGCAAGCCCGGCTGCTATCCCGGAGGGGACGACCCGCTGGTCTACCTCGTCAGTTCGGTCGACCGCGTGCACGCCGCGGGTCTTCCGTGGGTGGCCAGTGACGGCAACTGCGCGGCCTCAATTACCTGCTTCTCCCCGAGGCTGAGTGACTTGGCCCACCTCGTGGACTGGCCGTTGATGCGGGAGAAGGTCTGGAAGGACGTGCCGGAAGACCAGGACCGGATGCGGCGACGCATGGCCGAACTGCTCGTGCACCAGGAACTTCCGCTGGACCTGATCGCCGGCTACGTCGTTCGGACTCCATCGCGGGAGACGCAGCTGAGGCATGTTCTGCGGTCTGCTGGCATCATCGACGCGTACGTTGTTGTCAGGGCCGACTGGTACTACGGGTTCACTCGGAGGGAGGTGCGCGAATGATCGTCATCAGCCACGGCAACCTGCTCACGGCCGACGCGGAGGCCCTGGTCAACACGGTCAACACGGTGGGCGTGATGGGTAAGGGCATCGCCCTCCAGTTCAAGCGCGCCTACCCCGCCAACTACGCAGCCTACCGAGCCGCGTGCGCGGCGAAAGAGGTCGAGCTGGGCCGCATGTTCGTATTCGACTCCGGTCTGCTCGGATCCCGCCGCTACGTGATCAATTTTCCGACCAAGGGTCACTGGCGTGCCAACTCGAAGCTGTCCGACATCCGTGCCGGCCTTGCCGATCTCGTCCGGGTCGTCCAGGAGCGGCACATCGGTTCGGTCGCGATGCCGGCCCTCGGCTGCGGTAACGGCGGACTCGACTGGGGCGAGGTCCGCCCGGTGATCGAGCAGGCTTTCGCCGATCTGCCCGACGTCCGGGTGCTGCTGTTCCCGCCCGAAGGCGCCCCCGAACCATCGGACATGCCCGTCGCCACGCGAAAGCCAACACTGACGTCGGGGCGCGCTACCCTGCTGCGCGCCATCGAACGGTATCTGGAACGGGCCCGGGAGCTGGAACCGCGGGACGGCATCACGACCCTGGAGATCCAGAAGATTGCCTACTTCCTCCAGGTGTTGGGCGAGCCCTTGCGCCTTTCCTTCACCCGGGGGCGCTACGGGCCTTACGCCGACAACCTCAATCATGTTCTTGACCGCCTCGAAGGGCACTATCTGGTGGGTTTCGGCGACCGTTCCTCCCGCGTCGAGGAGTTGCGTCCCATCCATCTGACCGATGGCACGAGCGAGGCGGTCTCCGCCTGGTTCGATTCCTCCGATCGGAAAATCCCGGAGGCACTGGCGCGTCTCGCTGAACTGGTTGACGGATTCGAGGCTCCGTACAGCCTCGAACTACTCGCCACCGTGCACTACGCCGCGCAGACGCGACCCCCGACCAGCGACATCGACGAGTTGATCGAGCGCGTCCAGGCGTGGAGCGGGCGTAAGGCCCGGCTCTTCACGCCAGCGCACATCACCACCGCGTGCGAGCGATTGCAATCCGCCGGTTTGCTGCCCAACCTGGTCAGGGCATCGGCCTGACGGCTCAGCGCCATCGGTGGGCGCGTACCGGCCCGCGCGGCACGGTCAGGGTCGGCAGGTCGCCGTCTCCCCGCCGTGCATCTCCGCGCGACAATCGCGCGATGCCGACACCCGCCCTAGCCTGCTGCGTCGCCGGGACGGCGCGACTTCGGCACCTGCCGGTTGAAGCGTGGCTTCAGTGCCAAAACCAAGGCTTCCTTCGCGCCCTGCGGGTTGTCGTCCTCCCGCCAGCGAACCTCGCACCGGGCAAGCCAGGCGGCGATGTCGGCGGCCGAGGCCACCAGACCCAGTTTGTCGAGCTGGTGTCCGACCTGCTGGTGCAGGACCGAAGACTCGCGATTGCCGGTCAGGTGCTGCCGCAGCCGGCTGCGCAGGTTGCCCGTGTAGCCGACGTAGATGACCTTTGAGCCCTCGATGACCACGTGCACGCCCGGCGACCGGGGCGCGGTCGCCGCAACCTCCGTGGTGTACGGCTGGGCGGGCGTGAAGTCGGCCAGCAGGTCGTCGTGGATGGCGTCAGGCATCCCCAGAAGGTACCGGCCGGGCGTCTCCCCCCGCACGAACCGTCGGGGATCGACGCGCGAGCTCTCACCGCTCACCGGCCGGCATGCCGGGCCTCGCGCCGCTCACCGGCTCGTTGAGTTTGCCAGGCGCGGAGGGCCTCCTTGATGCGGTGGTTCTCCGCGCGGGTGAGGTCTAGTTGGCGGGTACGGTCGCGCAGCTCGTGGGCGAGGCGGTGCAGCAGGGCGTCAACCTCGTCGACCCGGTAGCCGCGCCGGCAGAGCGACGTGCGCGGCAGCGTGACGCCGAGGACCCGGTCCGGGGTGAGCGGGTCGGGCAGGGCGTGCCGGCTGCGGTACACGGCCATCAGGGCACCATCGCGTACGGCAGGTGGATGCGGTCGGCGGGCACCCCGACGGCGAGCAGGCGCAGCCGCGCGCCGGCCAGCATCGGCGGTGGGCCGCAGACGTACAGGTCGTGGTCCGGGCGGTGGTGGTTGAGGGCGATGGTGAGGGCGTCGCCCTGCTCGGCCGGCTCGGCGCAGGGGTCGTGACTGAAGGCGGGCAGGACCGCCAGCCAGTCGTGGGCACGTTGGAGCCGGTCGAGGGCGATCGGGTCGTAGAGCTCCGCGAAGCTGCGTACCCCGACGACCAGGGTCACCCGCCGGCCGTCGGGCGCGGCGGCGACCTGCTCGACCAGGGCGCGCAGTGGCGCCAGTCCGGTGCCGCCGGCGACGAGCAGCAGGTCCCGGCGCGGACGCTGGTCGAGGCTCAGGCCGGCATCGCGCGGCGGGCCGAGCCAGAGCAGTTCGCCGGGGCGTACGTCGTGGACGAGGGTGTGGGAGACGGTGCCGGCGGCGAGGGCGCGGACGTGCAGTTCGACGGTGCCATCCGGGCGCGGTGCGTTGGCCGGGGAGAGCCAGCGCCAGCGGCCGGGCCGGCGCGGCGTGCAGACCGGGACCGCCTGGCCGGGCCGGTGGGGCAGGCGACGCCAGGGGCGTACGGTCAGGATCGCGACGGTGTCGCACGGCCGGTCGTGGCCGATCACCTCGGCGGGCGACCAGGCCGGGCCGTCGTCGGCCTGGTCGGCGGCGTGGCGCACGGCCTCGGCGACGCGGCGGCCGGCGCGCTCCCAGGCATCCGCGAGCGGCGGCGTCCACAGTGCGCGGGCCTGCCGGGCGACGGCGGCCCGCAGCGCCTCGCCGACGGCGGCGTGGTGGGGCAGCAAACCGTGCCGGCGGTACGCGCGGCCGAGCACCGTCAGCAGCGCCGCCCGCCCGGCGGGTTCGTCGCCGCCGCTGGTCAGGCGGCCGAGCGCGGCGAAGAGCAGCGGGGCGTCCCGTTCGGGGAGCAGCCCGGGGCGGCCGTCCTCCAGCGTGCACCAGAAGTCGTCGGCGCTCTCGTCGACGCCCTTGTCGACGGCCGCCTCCCAGGCGGCCGTCAGGTTCACGCGCCCGCCTCATAGGTGAGGCGATCCACGGGTGCGGCGTCGGCCTCGGGTTCGGGCAGGCCGGCGGCTGCCAGGGTGGCCCGGCCCCAGCGGGCGAGACGGCAGGGGTAGGGGACGCGTTCGCTTCGGCACAGCTCGCCCTCCGGCCAGCTCTCCGGCACATGCGTGCGCACCGCCCGTACGGCGATGGCGAGGTCCTCGTCGGTGACCGGAGTCAGGACCGGGAAGTCGTCGATCAGGGTGGACACGTTCTGCTGCCCCTCGGGTCGCGGCCGGTGGATCGGCGCCGGGGCGGGCGGGAG
Source organism: Micromonospora sp. URMC 106 (assembly GCF_051386395.1). Classification (NCBI taxonomy): domain Bacteria; kingdom Bacillati; phylum Actinomycetota; class Actinomycetes; order Micromonosporales; family Micromonosporaceae; genus Micromonospora; species Micromonospora sp. URMC 106. The sequence continues at coordinate 47,749 of NZ_JBPQTP010000020.1, read as the reverse complement.
CGGAGCTGTGTCGTTCGGGTCGACGCAGCTCCGGAGCCAGCACCCGCCCCGGGCCATGCGTCGACCTTCACCTCCGGTTAGAGGTGCCGGTATGCGGCGATGATCGTGGCGGAGATACGCGCTGCGTATACGGCTGATCACCCAGCCGGACATGCGCCTGAGCAAGCGATGGGCGGCGCTCGCCTCTCACGCCGCCGACGCTGTCGAGCTGCCCCGTCTGTACGGGCACGCCCGGTGAGCCGCCCAGCGGCGGGCGGCGTCGATGAGCGGACCGTGGTGGGACGCGGCGTTGCTCTCCTGCTTGCGTTGCCACAGCACGACCAGGGCGTCGGCGAAGGCGGTCAATGCGGCCTCGGGTGCGTTGGCGTACGCCGGCACCTGCCGGCCCCACTCCTCGGCGGCGGCCGGATCGTGGCCGGCGCGGATCAGGCGCAGCAGCAGCAGTGCGGTGTCGATCCAGGCGGCACCACGGGCGGGACCGGACCAGTCGACGAGCCGGACGGTCGGGTGCTTCCCCGCGTCGCCGCCTGATCCGGGCTCGATCAGGAAGTTGCGGGGCGTCATGTCGGTGTGCAGGAGGGTGTCGCCGTCGACCAGTTCGGGGGCGATGAGTGTGCGCCAGCGATCGCCGAAGGACGGCACGGCGACGGGTGGGCACGGCGTGAGCCGCCGCCCCAAGTCACCGAGGAGGGCCGCCAGCGGGGCGAGGTCGGGTGAGCCCGGGGCCAGGTCCGGATGACGGCCGGCGGCGTGCCCGAAGCCGAGGAGCAGCCACCCGTCGCGCTCGACGGTCCAGAGCAGACGGGGAGCCGCCGCAGGCAGCCACGGGTTGACCCGGGCCTCGTTGCGGTAGAGCCAGCCGAACGGGCCGGCGACCTCGCCACCCTTGCAGAAGACGAGGCCGGAGTCGGTGACGACGGTGACGGCGATGTCGCTGGCAGCACCGGTCGGGATCGGGTCGACCGAGCGGATCGGGCCGGTGTGTCGCTCGACGTCACGCCGTACCCCCTCGGGAAGTTTCTCCCAGCGGCGACGCGACATGTGGTGGCCTTCCGGCGACGAGCGGTCCCGGGCAGTCTATGCCCGGGACCGCTGGTCAGCCGGCCTATCCGCGAGGGCTGTCGTGGCAGCCGGCGTGGCACTGGTGGCACTTCGAATTGCAGTCGGCGACGTGCGTTGCCCAGAGCGGCGCGTCGAGTGCGAAGCCGGCGGCGGTGATCGCGGCCACCGTCCGGGAAATCGGGGCGCCGACCGGCTCCGGGGCGGACGGTCGCCTGTCGTCCGGCACGGGCTCGGGCTCGTGGTGGATGAAACGGCCGGCGAGGCGGTCACAGAACTCGGCGTAGTCGTGGGTGTGGAGGATGAACGTGTGCCAACCGATGTCCACCAGATCGGTCGGCCCGAGCGGTTCGACGGTGACGGCACACGCGCCGAGGAAGGCCAGCGCCTGATCCATGATCCTGGCCGGCAGTTCCGGGGCCAGCTCGGGGTGCTCGTAGGCGATGCGGGCGGTCAGCCGGTCGAACAGCTCATCCGGTACGAGGGTTCGGCCGGTGCGGGTCTTGTCGACGGTGAGCAGCATTGGTGCTCCTTCCGTTGAGCGGGTCTGCGCCCAGACTGCGGCCCGGCCGATCGGCGACGGATGACGGCGCGAGCATCGCCGATATACGCGCCGCGTATATCGGACCGCCACGGAAGGGCTTCAATGGATAGGCTCGACAAGGCGAGATGGACGGAGCCACCTGCGCATGGCGAGGTTGCCGGTGACACACGCGAACTGCCCCCGATGTGGCGCGCGACTGGCCCGCGACAACGACAGCGGGCGCTGCGCACCCTGTCAGGCCGCCGAACGGGACAGGCTCAGCACGCCGCCGGTGGTGCCGGCGAGCTTCTGGGAGCACGAGCCGGTGCGACGGGCCCTGGCCGAGCGGCACCTCGGGCGGGTCATCCGGGCGTACCGGTGCCATCCGTACCACGGGCGGCAGCCGCTGCCGCAGACGGTGGTGGCGGGGTGGCTGGGGATCACGCAGGCACAGCTGAGCCGGGTGGAGAACGGACCACCGATCGTGCACATGGATCGGCTCACGCATTGGGCACAATCGCTTCGGATCCCGTCGTGCTTCCTGTGGTTCAGCCTTCCCACCCGATCGATCAAGGTTGCGGGGCACGATGCCGTATCGGTGGAACGCGCCGGACTCACCACCATGCCGGCACTGGCCGATGCTGACGCTACGGCATCGAACCATGGAGGTGGCACTACGGACCGCCGACAGTTCCATGCCCTCGCCGCACTCGCGGGCATCGCCGCGACCGGTTCCCTCAGCCTGCTCGCCGCACCTGGCGACGCGGCCCGGAGCATCGGCATGGAACATGTACGCGCGGTCAGCTCCCTGGTGGACGAGTTTCGTCGCGCCGACGCGGCAGTGGGTGCCAACCAGCTCTGCGACATCGCCATCCGGGTACACGCCCAGCTGTCGGAATGGGCGGCGAAGGCCACCTACAACCGGGGCGTCGGCGAAGCCCTCCAGGCCACCCTTGCCGATCTGGCCATAGAAACCGCCTGGCTCACCGTCGACGCGAACCGCCGCGCGGAAGCCAGGGCGTACCTCAATGACGCGATCACCAGAGCCCGCTTCTGCGACGACCCACGGATGGAGGTACGCGCATTCGCTTACCTCGCGCTGCTGACCTGCCAGACCCGGCCAGGTGAGGCGCTGCACGCCGTCGAAGCGGCACTCCGGTCCTCCGCCGGATGGGGCACCCCACGACTGGCCACGCTGCTGCACCTACGTGCCGCGAGCACGTATGCCACCCTGCACGACATGGGCGGTTTCCACCGAGCGATGAGCAGGGCTCAACGCGAGTTCGAACGTGGTACCCGTGAGGACGACATGCCGTTCCTTCACTTCGTCACCGCGCAGGAGATCAAGGGCATCGAGGGCCTCGCCTACCTTGCACTGGGCAGGCCCGGTCACGCCGCCGACGCCTTCCGGGCCGTTACGGAGAACCCCTCGGCCGTTCTTCGGCGCAATCAGATCTACTACTCGGTCCAGCTCGCCAGCGCCGCCTACAGGCAGGGCAACCTCGACGAGGCTGCGTACACGGCGATGAACCTGCTGCCCGAACTCAGCCAGGTGAGCTCGGGGCGGGTGACTCACCACCTCGCGCAGATCCGGTCCGACCTGGGACAGCCACAGCGGTCGACCGCTGCGACTCGGAAGTTCGTCGAGGCATACGAACAGGCGGTGCGCGGATGAACGAAGGCTTGGAGCTCCGGCACCACACCGCCGAAGAGGCGGCCGGACTCATCGACCGGCTCGTTGAGCTCTACCTGACCGTGTACGCGAACGGCGGCGAGTTCCACAGCGAGGACCGGTACCGCCGGCAGCTTGCCGGCCACATGCAGCGTGACGGCTGGGACCTGGTCACGGCCACGGTCGGCGGGGAGCTGGTCGGATACATCTACGGCTTCCCGCTGCCGGCCGAGACCCGCTGGTGGGGTGGCATCCAGGAGCCCATCCCGGCCGGATTCACCGACGAGGACGGTAAACGGACGTTCGCCATCAGCGAGTTGATGGTGGCCCCTGGCTGGCGTCGCCGAGGGATCGCCAAGTCGCTGCACGACGAGCTACTCGCTGGGCGCACCGAGGATCGCGCCACGCTCCTGGCCGAGCCGGACAACACCGCAGCCCAGGCTGCGTATCGAAGCTGGGGCTGGCAGAAGATCACCATGCTCCGTCCTGGCTGGGACCACGCACCTACGTATGACGTCATGGTGAAGCAGGTCAGCCAAACCGTACGAGTTGATCCTCTCTGAGACAGGGCCAGACTGTCACCTAACCGACAACAGTTGAGCGCTACGGGGCAGGGCCATCCAGTGCAAGGCCGGTTACCGTGCCCGGGTGACGGATCTTGAGCGAGGCGTCTACGAGCACCTGATTACTCGCGAGCTGGCCGCTGGCCTCCAGCACGTCGATCCCACCCTCATCCAGCACCACAGGCTCGACCCCGCCGACGCCCCCGACGCCCTCGCCCGCCACATCGCCACCCTGGCCCACCGGGCCCTGCACGCCCTCCCCGGCGGCGACGACAAGCTCCAACGCCAGGTAGACCTGGCCAACCGCATCGCCGACGCCATCGCCGCCGTAAGCCCTCAAGCGGCCACGGCACAGGACCAGGTCACCGACGCCAAACACCTCCTGCACGCCATCGCCGCCCCACCCACTCCACCCGCGCAGCCCTCCTTCCCGCAGCGCCCCACCACCCCGCTCTCCACCGGCGCACTGCTGGTCAACGGCCGACACCAGCCGCGCATCGGCCACGAGGTCAACCACGAGATGGCGTCGGCGGAGCAGGTCGACCTGCTCTGCGCGTTCATCAAGTGGTACGGCCTGCGCATCGTCGAGCCGGCCATCCGCGAGCTGATCGCCCGGGGCGGCAAGCTGCGGGTCATCACCACGACGTACCTCGGGGCGACCGATCAGCGTGCCCTCGACCGGCTCGCCGAGCTGGGTGCCGAGATCAAGGTGTCCTACGAGACCAGGACCACCCGGCTGCACGCCAAGGCGTGGCTGTTCCGCCGGGGCAACGGCATGACCACCGCGTACGTCGGCTCGTCCAATCTGTCGAAGGCCGCGCTGGTCGACGGCGTGGAGTGGAACGTGCGGATCTCCAACGTCGAGCAGCCGCACGTCATCGACACGTTCACGGCCACGTTCGAGGACTACTGGAACGACCCCGCCTTCGAGGACTACGACGCCAGCAGGGATGCGGAGCGGCTCAGGCAGGCGCTCAGCGGGGAGCGCCCCGGCGAGGCGTCAATCCAGATCGCCAACCTGGACGTGCGGCCGTACCCGTATCAGGCGGAGATCCTGGCCGACCTGGACGCCGAGCGACACGTGCACGGGCGCTGGCGCAACCTCGTCGTGATGGCGACCGGCACCGGCAAGACGGTGGTCGCCGCCCTGGACTATCGCCGGCTACACAGGGCCGGCAAGGCGGATTCGCTGATCTTCGTCGCCCACCAGGAGCAGATCCTGCGGCAGAGCCTGGCGACGTTCCGGCAGGTGATGGGCGACGGCAGCTTCGGCGAAATGCTCGTCGGGGGCAAGGAGCCGACCCACTGGCGGCACGTCTTCGCCTCCATCCAGTCGCTGAGCCGGCGGGAGATCGACCCCGAGGCGTACGACATGGTGATCGTCGACGAGTTCCACCACGCGGAGGCACCGACGTACGCCCGCCTGTTGGAGCGGCTACGGCCACGCGTACTGCTGGGGCTGACGGCGACCCCCGACCGGGCCGACGGCGGCGACGTGCGGCGGTGGTTCGACGGCCGCGCGGCCGTGGAGCTGCACCTGTGGGACGCCCTGGAGCGGCAGTTGCTGGCGCCGTTCCAGTATTTCGGGCTACACGACGACGTGGACCTGTCGCAGCTGCGCTGGAAGCGCGGGCAGGGGTACGACCCGGCGGAGCTGGGCGGCCTCTACACCGGCAACCACGCGCGGGCGCGGGCGGTGCTGCGGGCGGTACGCGACAAGGTCGACGTCGGCCGGATGCGGGCGCTCGGGTTCTGCGTCAGCATCGGGCACGCCCGGTTCATGGCGGACTGGTTCACCGAGCACGGCGTGCCGTCGGCGGCGGTGACCTCGCAGGTCGACACCCCGAACCGGCACTCGCTGCTCGCGGAGTTCCGCAAGGGCACGCTGCGGGTGCTCTTCACCGTGGACCTGTTCAACGAGGGCGTCGACCTGCCGATGGTCGACACGATCCTGATGCTGCGCCCCACCGAGAGCGCGACGATCTTCCTTCAGCAGCTCGGCCGCGGGCTGCGCCTGGACGACGACAAGCCCTGCCTGACCGTGCTCGACTTCATCGGCGCGCAGCACGCCAACTTCCGATTCGACCTGCGCTGGCGGGCGCTGACCGGGGTGAGCCGGAAGTCCGTCTACGACGCGGTCGAGCAGGACTTCCCGAGCCTGCCGAGCGGCTGCCACATCGAGCTGGACCGGGTGGCCAAGGACATCGTGCTCGGCAACCTGCGCTCGGCGTTGCCGACGTCGAAGCGCGGCCTGGTGGCGGAGCTGCGGCTGCTCGGAGACGTCAGCCTGAGCGAGTTCCTACGCGAGACCGGCGTGGAGATCGAGGACGTGTACCGGTCGGCGAGCGTCGGCGGGTGGACCGGGCTGCGCCGGCTCGCGGGGTTGGAAACCTCGCCACCCGGGCCGGACGACCGTGAGCTGGGCCGGGCCATCGGGCGGATGCTGCACCTCGACGACCCGGACCGGCTGGCGCTGTTGGGTCGGATGGCGGCGGGTGAGCGGCCCGACGCCGGGCGGCTGTGGGACATGCTGCACTTCGACCTGTGGGGGCCGAACGCCCCACTGACCTCGCGGGAGGAGCGGCTGGCACGGCTCTGGGCGGAGCCGCCCCGCTGCGCCGAACTGCGCCAGGTCGCCGAGGTGCTGCGGGACCGAATCCATCGGGTCACGCCGGAGCCGCTGTCGGCGGAGGTGCCGCTGCGGGTGCATGCCCGCTACAGCCGCAACGAGGCGTGCGCGGCCTTCGGCATGCCGAACCCGGGCTCGCTGCGCGAGGGGGTGAAGTGGCTGCCTGACGCCAAGGCCGACCTGTTCTTCGTCACGCTGGTCAAGTCAGAGGCGCACTACTCTCCCACCACCATGTACGCCGACCGGGCCATCACCGACAGCTTCTTCCAGTGGGAGTCGCAGAGCACCACGTCGTCGGCATCGGCAACCGGCCAGCGCTACATCCACCACGCCTCGCGCGGGTCGACGGTGCACCTGTTCGTACGGGAGACCCGGGTCGCCGACCGCGACCTGGGCGCGCCGGCCTACCTCTACGCCGGCCCGATGACCTACCAGGAGCACACCGGCGACCGGCCCATGCGGATCATCTGGCGGCTGCACCACGCGCTGCCCGCCGACACGTACGCCGCCGCCCGGGCCATCGCCGCGTGAGCACTGGCCAGGAGGTGTTGGACCGGCTCACCTCGCTGCGTAGGAACGGGCCTCGAACCGCCCGTCGGGTTCGGGGGCGAATGCTCAGGCGGCGTCGGCGTTCGGAGCGAACCTGACATCCAGTCTCATGTTGAGAGCACGTGCGAGACGCTCCAGGACCGGCAGGGTCGGCACGGTGCCGCCCGCCTCGAACCGGGCCACGGCAGACTGGGTCATACCGGCAGACCTCGCCAACTGGCTCTGGCTCCACCCCTTGTGTTCCCGCAGGTGCCGCACCTCCTGCCCGAGCTCGAAGGCGATGCGCGTCGCCTCGTACGCCTCGGCAGCTCCTGGCTCCGCCATCCGACGGTCGCGCAGGTCGTTCCAGTCGACGCGATCGCTCATCGCTCCGCCCCCTCGTTCACCGTGTGCCGCTCCGCCACGCACCGCTCAAGCGCCCGGCGGGCTCGTTCCACCTCCCGGTCCTCCCGCATACGCGTCTTGCGAAAGACGGTCAGCAGTACGATCCGCCGGTCGGAGGCTATCCAGTACGTCACCCGGACTGCATCGCGCTCCAGGTAGAAGCGCAGCTCCCGCAGCTTGCCGTCGAGCTGTCGAGAGTGCGGCTCACCGAGCAGCACTCCCCTACTCGCAAGCAGGTCGATATAGAACGCCGCTCGCGCGAAGTCGGCGCTCGGTAGCCCCTCCAGCCAGTCTCGAACCTCTGGTTCCAGCTCCACGCTACCCCAGGTCATAGCATCGATGCTATGGCACTGCGGTAATCCCTCCCCGCTTTGCGACCCGCATGTCTTCGAAGGGTTCCGGCCGGTCCGCCATGTACGCCGGCTACAACCGGGCCTGACCACCGCGAGCCGCAGTCATCACAGCGCAGGCGCCGGACCGAGCGCCTGCTTCAGGCAGGCGTCGACATCCGTCGCGTGGTACACCCGCTCGCTCGCCTCGATCCCGTCCAGGAACATCGCGTACACCGCCGCCATCCGCAACGCCGCCACCGGCCGCAGCAGTTCCACGGCCCGCTCCGGCTCACACCCCGGCACGTCGGCCCGCCACCGCGCGCACCACTCCTCAACCACCGACTGCGCAGAGGCCGCGTCGAGCCCTTCCGCCAGCCGCAGCACGTCGAACGCCGGATGCCCGACGAACGCGTCGCCCCAGTCGATGACGACATGCTTCCCGGCGCAGGCGCGAACGTTGCCGGGATGCAGGTCCCCGTGCACCAGCGTCTCCGGCAGCCCACACCGGCCCACCTCGGCGAGCCGCCCCTCCAGCCCGGCCAGCAAGAACTCCACCGAAGACGTGTCGTGACCGGTGAGCCGGTCGCGGATCCAGCCGGCGAGATGAGGGGCACGCAGGTCCGGCACGCCCGCCGCCACCAGCTCCGCCACGTCCGCAGCGGACCGCACCTGCACCGGGTGGTAGTCGGCGGCCATCGCCAGCCGCTCCTCGATGGGCGCCCCGTAGCGGTCCTCGCCCGGCACGTGGTCGAGCAGCATCCGGCCGTCGCCGTCGTCGGCGAGCAGCGTCGAAGTTTTCCCCGGCGCCGCACGCCGGAGCCAGCGCAGCACGGCGGCCTCGTGCCGGAAGAACGCCGGCACCTGCTTCAGCCACGCCGTCCCGCCCGGTCCGTCGAGCCGCCAGACCGCCGACAGGTTCCAGGTGCGCTGCTGGGTGGCGGTCTCCGCCGGCCGACCGAGCCGCCGCAGCTCCGCCATGGCCCAGGCGAGGCTGCACGCCGGCCCGCCGGGTTCGGCGTAGGGGGCGCGCAGCGGGTCCGCCGTCAGGTCCAGCTCCGCCGGGACGAGCGGCGTGGCGGGCGGGTCGCTGACCTGTCCGAGGTACGTGACCGCGCCGCCGATGGTGCCGGTGTCGTCGCCGCCGAGCAGGCGCAGGACGGCGACGTCGACGCCGTACCGCCGGCGGGCCTCGGCCACGACGGGGGCGACGTCCTGCCACCAGGGCGACGGCACGTCGAACGGCGGCAGGGCGCCCAGCGGTGCGCCGGCGGCGTCGAGCAGGGCGAGGGTCACGGTGCGGGACACGCCGGCACGCTACCGCCGGCCGCCGAACCCTCGCGACCGCTTAACCCGGCGGCCGGAAGCACCCCGGCCGCCGAGCCTCCGCGAGCGGTCGGGCCGGCGCCCTGCGCACGCCGGGCTGACGATGCCAACCCCCGGCGGCCACGCCCACCACCTGGCTCCCGCCCCGTCGCCGCTCAGCGCGACAGGATGGCGACGATCTCGGCGTACCCGCGCCGGCGGGCGTGTTCCCGCGCGTCGACGCCGTCCCGGTCGGGCACGTCAACCCGCGCCCCGGCGGCCACCAGGATCTCCGCGATCTGCTGGTACGGCCGGCTGCCGTCGCCGAGGATCACGCATTCCAATAGCGCGGTCCAGCCGAGGTCGTTGACGTGGTTCACGTCGATGCCAGTGCGTACGACGCGCCGGACGTACTCGACGTGACCGCGTTCACTGGCCGGGATGACGGAGATCCCGCCGAAGCGGTTCACGATCGTCAGGTCGGGGTCGGCGGGGAGCAGCACCTCGAGCATCGCCACGCTGCCGGTCACCCCGGTCACCAGCCACGGGGTGTCGTGCTGGTCGTCGAGCGCGTCCGGGTCGGCTCCCGCCTCGATCAGGATCCGGGCGGCCTCGACGTGGTCGTTCGCGGCGGCCAGCAGCAGCGGCGTACGCCGTCGGGCGTCGCGGGTCTCGATGTCGGCGCCGGCGGCCAGCGCGGCGCGTACCGCATCGGGGTCCCCGCTGTTCGCGGCGGCGAGCAGGTCCTGGTCGGCGGGGCGGGGCATGCGTTCCTCCCGGGGCGGTGTGAGGGCGGGCCGGGCGCAGCCGGCGGCCGTGGCGAGGGTGAGGGCGAGCAGGGCGCGGCGCTTCACCGCCGGATCAGCTTCCGCTCGACGGCGGCGTGCACCGCCGCGGTCCGCGAGTCGACGCCGAGCTTGGCGTAGATGCGGACCAGGTGGGTCTTGACCGTGGCCTCGCTGATGAACAGTTGGCGGCTGATCTCCTTGTTGGCGAGGCCCCGGGCGAGCAGCGTGAGGATCTCCACCTCGCGGGCGCTGAGCGTGGCCTGCGGGCCGCGCATCCGGCCCATCAACCGGGCGGCGACCGGCGGGGACAGCACGGTCTCCCCCGCCGCGGCGGCGTGCACGGCGCGGAACAGTTCGTCGGGTGGGCAGTCCTTGAGCAGGTACCCGGTCGCGCCGGCCTCGACGGCGCGCATGATGTCCTCGTCGCTGTCGTACGTGGTCAGTATCAGCACGCGCGGCGGCTCCGGCAGGGTGAGCAGGTTGGCGGTGGCCGCCGCGCCGTCGACGCCGTCGCCGAGTTGCAGGTCCATCAGCACCACGTTGGGGCGCAGCGCGGCGGCCTGCCGGAGCGCCTCGCCGGCCGTTGCCGCCTCGGCGACCACGGTCATGTCCGGCCGGCCGCCGAGCAGCGCCCGCAACCCGGCGCGGACCACGGGGTGGTCGTCGACCAGGATCAGCCGCAGCGGCGTGCTCATCGGGCCTCCCGCAGCGGCAGGCTGACCGCGAGCGCGGTGCCCTCGCCGGGTGCGCTCTCGACGACGACGGTGCCGCCGAGGTGGGCGATCCGCTCCCGGATGCCGGTCAGGCCGTATCCGGTGACGGCGGCGGGGTCGAAGCCGGTCCCGTCGTCGTACACGTCGAGCGTCACCTCCTGGTCACCGTAGGTCAGTGTCACGGCCGTCCGCCGCGCGTGGGCGTGCTGGCGCACGTTGGCCAGGGCGCCCTGGGCGACCCGCAGCAGGGCCACCTCGTTGTCGACGCCGAGCGGCGCGATCGGGCCCACCACGGCGAACCGGACCGGAATCCCGGTGTCGCGCTCGGTCGCCGCGCACAGCCGCTCCAGGGCGTCGGTCAGCGAGGCGCCGTCGAGCGCCGGGGAGGCCAGGCCGCGCACGAAGCGGCGCGCCTCGGCCAGGTTCTCCCGGGCGGTCGCCGCGGCCTGCCGCACGTGCCCGCGGGCCTGCGCGGGTTCGCTGTCCCACTCCTGGTCGGCCGCCTGGAGCAGCAGGTTCATGCTGGACAGGCCCTGGGCGAGGGTGTCGTGGATCTCCCGGGACAGCCGGGCCCGTTCCGCCAGCGCCCCGGCCTCACGCTGGCTGCGGTCCAACTCGTCGCGGGCGGCCAGCAGTTCGTCGAGCGCGCGCTGCCGGGCCCGGTTCTGCCGGTCCAGTTCGAGGAAGACCACGGTGGTGATGGCGGCGACGCCGGCCGGCCCGAGCACCAGGCTGGGGTCGAGCCGGTCGGCCAGCCGCACCTGCGCGACGACGACCGCGCCGGTCAGCAGCCCGGCCAGCGGCCACACCGCGCGTCGCGGGAGCTGGCGCAGGCCGACGAAGAACAGCGGGATCGCCACCAGGGCGAAGCTCGGCGCGGCGAGCACCAGCGCGAGGAACGCGACGAGCACCGCCGCGAAGCGCGCGCCGGGCGCGGCCCGCCCCAGCTCGTTGGCCGCGTACGCGGCCAGCAGCAGCACGGCCAGCGCCAGCACGACGCCGGTGTCGGCGCCCCAGCCGTGGCGTACGACGTAGCGGGAGGCGGCGGCGGCGAGCAGGAGCAGAAACCCCCACCGCATCGCCGGGCGCAGCCGGTCCTGCCGCTCCACCCACCCACCTCCGATCAATTGATCTTGACAATTGTCCAGCGTACGGCAGGTTCGCCGCCGCCGAATCAACCATCTGATGTATCGCGGTTGCATCCGGCGTGCCATGACCGCGCGGCGCGCCGCGGCCAGGCTGATGGCTGTCACCCCGATCCGAAGACCTCAGGGAGCCCGCGATGATCCACAACTTCCGCCGCCGGATGGCGCTCGGCCTGGGCGCCGGCGCCGTGGCCGTGGCCGCCGTCACCGGCGTCGCCGTCACCGCCTCCGCCGCCGAGCCGCTGGCGAAGCCGAAGACCGCGCCAGCCGCCCAGAGCCACGTCGTGGCGAACCCGTCGCTCGACCTCGACGCGGCGCTGCGCGCCGCCGAGGCGACCGTGAAGGCCGCCGAGAAGGGCGGCCACCGGGTCACCGTGGTCGTCCTCGACCGGTCAGGCACCGTGCAGGTGCAGCTCAAGGGCGACGGCGCCGGCCCCCAGACGGCGGAGTCCGCACACCGCAAGGCGTTCACCGCCGTCTCCTTCGGCCAGCCCACCTCCGCGCTGGCCGGCCGGGTGACCGGGGCGGGCGCCACCCTGCGCGACATCCCGGGAACGCTGTTCCTCGGCGGCGGCGTGCCGGTGAGCGTCGGCGGGCAGGTGATTGGTGCCATCGGCGTCGGCGGCGCGCCCTCCGGCGACCTCGACGAGCAGTACGCCGACGCCGGCGCGGCCACCCTGCGCTGAGCGCGCCGACCCCGTCGAGGGTGGGCCTTCGGGGCGGCTGACCGGAGGCCCACCCCTGCGGCGTCGGATCCTCGGCCCCGATCGGCCGGCGCGGGTCACCGCTGCGCCGATGGCACGCCGACGTCGAACTGCCCGGTCAGACCAGCAGCACGCACCGACCGTCGGGACATACACCACCTTGCATTGAAGCCATAGACTCCTCACCGACGGTGCCGGTCACCTCACGGGGAGACATCATGGTCCAGGGCGCAGCGGCCGACGACGCGCAGCCAGAGCAGCAGCCGGCGCACTGTCCGCACACACCGGCGCTCCCGCCACCCGCGCAGACCGGCCCACCGGCGCTCCCGCCACCTGCCCAGGCCGGCCCACCGGCGCTCCCGCCACCTGCCCAGACCGGCCCACCGGCGGGCCCGCCACCTGCGCACACCGGCCCGCCGCCGGGTCCGCCACTGCCGCCGCACCACGCCGCGGCGTCCGGGCCGCCGCCGTACCACGCCGCGCCGCCCGGGCCGCCGCCGTACCAGCCGGCGCCCGCGCCGGGACAGCCGTGGGCGGGCGCGCCGCTGCGCGCCACCGCGCCCCCGCCCTACCCGGGCTATCCGCCCCCGCGCCGCAACCACACGGCGCTCTTCGTCGGCCTCGGCGGCGGCGCCTTCGCGCTGCTGCTGGTCTGCGCCCTGCTCGGCGTCTTCCTGGTCCGCACGGTCGGCGACGACCCCGACGCCCCGCCCCTCGACCCGCACGTCGCACGGCAGGTCGCGGCGGCCGGCGACCTGGCCGCCGCGGCGGTGACGGTGGCGAGCGTGCCCGGCGCCCGCTACACCGGCTGGTTCACCGACGGCGACGGCGACCGGGTCACCGTCGACGCGCGCGTCACCACCGAGGGCTCGACGCTGGCGCAGCTCGGCGTGAACGGCCACCGCCTCCAGGCGCTGGACACCGGGGAACGCACCTTCGTCAAGGCCCCCGCCGCCTACTGGCGGAGCACGGGCGTACGGGCCGACGTCGTCGCGGAGTACGGCCGGCAGTGGGTGCAGGTCGCCGACGAGCACTTCGGCCTCGACCTCGGCGACTCGCTGGCCCCCTCGACCCTGGCCGAGGTGCTGGCGGGCGAGGGCGTCACCGACCTGCCGGTCCCCGGCGCCACCACGACGATCGACGGCGTGCCGGTGCAGGTCATCGACGCGGGCGGGCTGATGGTCCATGTGACCACGACCGAGCCGCGGCAGGTCGTCCGGGTGGCGGCCCGGGCGGGCACCGGCCCGACGGTCACCGGCACCCGCAACGACCACGGGTCGGCAGGCGTACGGCTGATCGCCCGGGGCGCGCGGGCCGACGACGAGTTCGAGTTCGACATCGCACGGCTCACCCCGGAGGAGACCGAGGAGTTCTTCCGCACCCTGGCCGCCCGCGTCCAGGAGCTGCGCAACTCGGTCGACTCCCAGGTGAGGTTCACCCTCAGCGGGGCGATCACGCTCTCCCCCTGCACCGTCAACGGATGCCGCGCCAACGTGACGGTGTCGAACCGGGTGGTGTCGAGTTCGCCGTACCTGTCGGTCAACCGGCCGGTCAACGCGTCCATCACGACCTCGATGACGCTGGACGGCCGCCCGATCGCCACCTGCGCCACGACGAAGAGCATGCGGCCCAACGGCAGCGCCACCACGTCCTGCTTCGCCCGCTACCGCATCCCGCCGTCACGCAATCCCAGGGTCCACACGGTCCGCGCCCAGGCGTCGACGGTCGCCCGGGCGCTCGTCCAGGCCGACATCAAGGCGCTCGCCGACGACCTGGCCAGGGAACTCGCCCGCAACCGGCGGCATCGCGCCACGCCGACGCCCACCCCGGCCGGCACCGCGCCGAACGCCCCGACAGCCACCGCCCAGCCGCAGGCCACCCGGAGCGCGATGGTCTTCCCCACCGCGACGTCGCCGAGCCTGACGCCGGCCCAGCAGCAGGCGAAGGCCCGGGTGGAGCAGCTCGCGAGGCAGGCCTGCCGGGAGGTCGCCCGGCAGCCACACCACACGGCCGCCACCTGGGGCACGGCCGTGCACAAGCGGTTCGCCGAGCTGATCGAGGCGGAGGGCGGCAACCTGCACAGCGAGGTCTCCTACCTGCGGGGCCGCATCGCGCCAATGCGCTACAACCCCTACTTCGGGCGCAAGGTCTGGCCCGCCGGCAGTGCGCGCGCCGACGTCGTGGTGGGTGCCGACCCGCTGCGGCCCGAGTTCTTCCTCGACCTCAAGACGGGCGACGAGGGACTCAAGCAGGACTGGTACGACAAGCTCCACCGCAACCTGCCGGCGCAGTACCGTAACCGTCAGCTACCGGTGTTCGAGGTACGGTGCTGACCGATGGACACTCGGGTGTGGATTGAGGCACTGCGACGCCACGTGATCCCGGCGCTGGGCGACGGGTGGGAGCTGGCCGGCGACTCGCTCGTACGCGCACCGGTCGGCTGGACGGCCGCGCGCGTGGTGCCGCAGCCGTCGGCGTACGGGCCGGCGTTCTTCCTGCACGCGCAGGTGCAGCTGCTGGCCGAGCCGGAACCGGAGAGCTACACCTGCGGCTTCCGGCTGGGCCGCTGGGAGGCGCCCGCCACGCTGGCCGGATACTCGTCGATCGCCGCGCAGGTGGTCGACGCGGTCGTCTCCCGCGCCGCGCCGTTCTTCGACCGGTACGCCACGCTCGACGGCTACCTGTCGCACCTGCGGGAACGGCTGGCCGAGCTCGACCCGGGACAGGAATGGATCGACGTCCTGCTCGACGAGGAGCTGGCGTACGCCAACCTGCTGCTGGGCGACCTGCCGGCCGCCGAGGTGGCCGCCGGGTACGCCGAGCGCGCCGCCGAGCAGAACCGCCGTGACCCGCAGCCCCTCGACTGGGTCGAGGAGGCCGCCGGGCGCGTCGCCAGAGTGGTCGCGGCGGCGCGCCGCGACCACGGTGAGGCACGGGAGATCCTCGCCGGTCACGCCCGCGCCAACGCCCGCCAGCTACGGCTGACCGGCCCGGCGGCACCGGATCTGGGCCGGTAGCCACACCACCTCGCCGCCGGCCGGACCGGCGGGACGGCGGCTACGCCGGCTGCTTCGCCGGCCCCGACGGGCACGTCTGGGAGATCGCCTGGAACCCTGGCATCCCCTCGCCGACGACGGCTCGCTCACCGTCCCGGACCTCAGCGCGGACAGTGCCGCGGAAGGGGGAGAGTAGCCGCGACGGCTGCCGAGTTCCGGTACGTGCGGGACGGACTGCTGGTGCTGCTGCCGCACGACAGTGCGCGAGCCTGCCGGTGTGCGGACAGGCTGCGCCGCCTGTGCGGAGGTTCAGGGGCGTGCGTCGAACTGGGCGCGGGCGTCGAAGACCCGGTCCATGTGCGTCTCCGCCCAGCTCTTGATCGCGACCAGGACCGGAAACAGTTCATGGCCGAGCGGAGTGAGTTCGTAGTCGACGCGGACCGGCACCGAGGCCGTGACCGTGCGGGCGACCAGGCCGTCGCGCTCCAGCGTGCGCAGGGTCTGCGTGAGCATCTTCTGGCTGACGCCGGCGATGCGGTCGGCGAGTTCGCTGTGCCGCCGCGGGCCGTCGGCGAGGGCCGGGATCACCAGTGCGACCCACTTGTCCGTGAGCCTGCTCAGCAGCTCACGGGTCGGACACTGTTCCAGGAATGCGTCGTAGTCGCGTTTGGCCTGGTCGCGGCGTTGTGCCGCGGTCGTCGTCGCCATCCTGCCCTCCACCGGTGCCCTAGGCACTTCACGGTACCTACTTCCTGACGGTGCCCGCTGATTCCTACGGTCTTGGTGATCACGAGAAGAACCCACCAGGGAGGCAGCGATGCGCGCAGTCAGCTATGCACAGTTCGGCGGGCCGGAGGTCCTGCACGTGGCCGACGTGCCGGTGCCCGTGCCGGGGCCGGGGCAGGTACGGGTGCGGGTCGCCGCGTCCGTCGTCCACCCGGTCGACCTGATGATCCGCTCCGGTCGGTTCCCGGCCCCGCTGCCGACCGGTCTGCCGTACACGCCCGGCTGGGATGTGGCCGGCACCGTCGACGCGGTCGACCCGGCAGTCAGGGACTTCACGATCGGCGACGAGGTCATCGGCTTCTCGCCATGGCTGCGGACCACGGTCGGCGCCCACGCGGAGTACGTGGTGCTCGACGCGGCCTGGCTGACCCGCGCACCCGCCGGCGTCCCCGCCACCGAGGCGGCGACCCTGCCGACCAACGGCCTCGCCGCCGCCCAGGCCCTCGACCTGCTCGCGCTCCCGGCGGGTTCGACCGTGCTCGTCACCGGCGCCGCCGGGCAGGTCGGCGGGTTCGTCCTGGCGCTGGCCCGCGCGACCGGCCTGCGCGCCACGGGACTCGCCGGAACCGACGACCGTGCGTTCGTGGAGTCGTTGGGCGCGGCGTTCCTGTCGCGCGCCGACGACCCGACGGGGACGTTCGATGCGGTCATCGACCTGGCGGTGATCGGCCCCTCGCTGCTGGGCCTCGTCCGCGACGGCGGCGGCTACGTGGCCGCGTCGCCCCCGCTTCGCCCGGAACCGGTGCGGAACATCCGGACCGTCGCGCTGGAGGTGCAACCGGACGGATCGCGGCTGGCTGAACTGGTCGAACTCGTCACCAGCGGCGACATCCCGCTTCGGGTCGCCGGCGTGTACCCCTTCGCCGACGCCGCGGCCGCGCACGACCGGCTGGCCCGGGGCGGCGTCCGCGGCGGCGTGGTGATCGTCCCCTGACCCCCAGCCGAACCTCCGCCGTCACGATCGCCTGACGCGCCCCGCGCCGCGTACGCCGCTCGCGCCACGCCCGCGTCATCAAGAAAGAAGCCGCCCATGCTCACCACCATCGCCAACGTGCTCGCCGGACTGATCGGCGCGGGCATCATCCTCATCGGCGTGAACGCCTTCCGGGCGCCACAGGCCGCAGTCGGCTTCGGCATCCCCGACACGCCGACCGAAGACCGCACCTTCCAGGCCTGGCTGGCCGTCAAGGCCGTGCGCGACATCGCCTCGGGAATCTTCATCTTCATCCTGCTGGCTGGGGCCACACCGCACCTGCTGGGCTGGTCCATGCTGGCCGCCGCCGGCATGCCCGCCGGCGACGCACTGATCGTGCTGCGCAGCAACGGGCCCAAGGCGGTCGCCTACGGCGTCCACGCGGCCACCGCCGCGGTGATGGTGGCGATCAGCGTGCTCCTGTTCGTCGCGTGACCGTCACGCCGCTTCGGCCGAAGATCGCATCCACCGAAGGGAACAGCCTCTCCCCATGCTCAGCTTCGAGATCAACCCGATCGGTACGGTCCGAAACGACAGGACGGATGTCCAGCACAGCGACCACTGGGGCGCCGTCCGCAGCACGATCACCATCGACGAGCGCTTCGGCGACGCGTGCCTGCAGGGGCTGGAGGGCTTCTCCCACATCGACGTGCTGTTCGTCTTCGACCAGTTCCCGGCGCACGACGACTACCGCGAGCCCCGCCCGAACCGCGGCCGCGCCGACCTCCCGCCCGTCGGCGTCTTCGCCGGCCGCGGCCCCCGCCGCCCGAACCGCATCGGGGTGACGTGCTGCGCGATCGAATCCGTGCGCGGCCGTGACCTGACGGTGGTCGGCCTCGACGCGGTGTCGGGCACCCCCGTCATCGACCTCAAGCCGACGATGACCGAGTTCCTGCCGGTGAACGTCCAGCAGCCGCAATGGGTCAGCCACCTGATGTCGGAGTACTTCCAGCCCTGAAGCTCCGGACTGGATGGCGTTGGGCGTGTCCTTGCAGACGTGCGGATCGCCGGATCTACGCCGTCGCGGCTACGACTTCGACACGTACCGCCGGGAGCTGCGGACGCGCGGCATCCACCACCGCCGGCAGCTCGGCGCACGGTCCCGGCGGGTCGGCGGCGCTCAGGAGGCGGTCGCCCGCCGGGGGTACGCCTCGGTCTCCCGCGCCCACTGCTCCGCCGCCACCGCGAGGGCGTCGGCGGAGACGGTGAGCGTCAGCGGGTAGACCGCGCTGAGCGGCTGCCGCCGCATCCACGGGGGCAGCGACTCGTACGAGAACTCGACGGTCAACGCCAGCCGGCGGCGCCGCAGCACGCGGGCGCGGAAGGCCAGGTTCGGCTCGGTGAAGCGCGCCACCGCCAGGGCCTGCGCCGGATCGCCGGTCGTCTCGGCCTGCTGCCGTAGCCAGCCCGCCAGCGCGTACGCCTCGGACACGGTCAGGCAGGGCGTGAAGTGCGACCACGCCTGGCCGTCGGCGGTGCGGGCGTCGGTCTCGATGAGCAGCCAGTCGTCCCAGTCCGCCGCCTCCTCCGGATCGTCGGGCGGCTCGACCCCGGGCTGGTAGCCCACCGGCCGGATCCTCACCCGGGCGCCGTCGTCGGAGCGGATCTCCATGACCTCATCATGGCCGAACCGGCAGCGTGGGCGGGTGGGATACTCCGCAGGTCAGGGGCAACCCTGATCAGCGCACCGGGTCGTGGGTGCCCCGCGGCACGTCGGCGCGGCAGCGGCGCAGCCGGTCGGCGGCCAGCTTCCCGCCGACGGCCAGCCCGTAGCGTTCCACCGCTTCGAGGCCGTACGCGCTGCACGTCGGGGTGTAGCGGCACTGTCCCGGCCAGCGGTGCGACAGCCAGCGCCGGTAGCCGAGGATGGCGGCCCGCCCGGCGCGGTCCACCAGCGGCGCCCGCCCGGCGGGAGCGGTCGCCTGGGAGGGCGCCACGAGCCGGGCGAGCAGCGCGCCGAGGGTGAGCAGGAAGGAGAAGAGCCCCAGGTCGCAGCAGGGCACGTCGCAGTTGGGCGTGTCGCAGTCGCACCCGTCGCAGTAGTCGCGCTTCTTCTTCTTGCGGTGCCCGTCGTGCTTCAGCTTGATCACGGGAACATGATGCGACGGCCGCGCCACCCACCCTCAGCCGGCACTCGGGGTGGTCGGTCGGGGGCCGGTGCGGGAAGTCCCGGATGGAACGCGGCCGGCCGGACGGCGACGCTGGGTGAATGACTGACACCGATGCGCGGACCACGTCGAGACTCGTGCCGGCGGCCGCCGTCGGCGGCCCGGCGCTCCTGCTGCTCTACGGCCTGCTCCGCCTGGTCGACGGCCTCGACGGCGACCGGGGCGACGGCTGGGCCTGGGACGTCGGCCACACCTTCTTCCTCGTCGGGATCGTGCTGTTCGGCGCGCTGGTCGTCGGGCTGCGTCGGCTGCTGCTCGCCGTGTCGCCCCGGAGGCGGGCGCTCACCGAGGCCGCGACGGTGCTGGGGCTGGTCGGGGTGGCCGGCTTCGTCTGGGTGATCCTCGGCGACCTCTTCCCGAGTCTCGCCGACGTCGCGCCGCTGCCCGATCCGGCCATGGCGCTGGGGCCGCTGCTGTTCCAGGCCGGCATCCTCACCCTGCTGGTGCTGGCGGGGACCACCCGGCCCCGGCTGCTGCCGGCGTGGGTGCCCGTGCCGGTGCTGCTCGGCTTCCTGGGGATCGCGGTGGACCTGGACCTGCTGCCGCTGGCCGCCGCGGTGATCCTCGTCGGCCTGCTCCCCCTGCAACGCCTCCGCTGAGCAGGCCGCCCGCGACGCACCCCGCCGAGCAGGCCGCCCGCGACGCACCCCGCCGAGGGATCAGCTCCAGACCGTGCGGCGTACCCCGTCGTGCTCGGCGCAGGCGTCGCGCCGTCCGCCGGTGAGGCTGACCGCGCCGTCGCGGCACTGCACGAGGTAGCCCCGGCCGGCCCAGAAGTCGGGCACGCAGTCGAACCAGTCGCAGATCTCGGCGGCCGGCTTGCGGACGCGGTTGCCGCCGCAGAAGTCGTACCCCATCGGGTTGGCGGGGGCGCCGCACCGCCGCTCCCGCGCGGGCGTCGGCGCGGGCGAGGCGGTGGCGCGGCGCGGCGCGGACGCGGCCGGCACCTTGGGTCCGGCGGGCGGTGGGGCCGGCGAGGCGGCGGTGGCGCTCGGCGCCGCGGTGGCCGCGACGGCGACCTCGGCGCCGGTCGGGTCGGCGGGGTCGGTGTCGAGCAGCGCGGCGGGCACCAGCAGGGCGATGCCGGCGGCGACGGCCACGGTGCGCCGGCCGCCGGGCACGAGGGCGAAGGCGCGGGCCTGGCCCGGGGTGGCGATCACCGGCCGGAACGGCTTGAGCTGGGCGTGCTCGGCGATCGCCTCGTCGAGCTGGTCGAGCACCGCGCCGCGCTGCTCGATGGCGTCGGCGAAAGCCAGCGTGAGCTTGAACCGGAAGTCGGCGGCGATGTCGACGGGGAGCATCAGCCCCGAGGTGCGCCGCCGGTCCAGCACCTGCATCAGGGTGACCGGCGCGTGCGGGTCGTGGGCCAGGCCGGTCATCTTCCCGTACGCCCAGTCGCGCCGGCCGCGCCCGCCGAGCAGCACCAGCCGGCGGTTGGTGATCACCGCCATGCCGGCGTCGGTGACGCGGACGCCGTCGGGTCTGCGGGGCCGAAGCGTGGCGGCCTCCGGGGCGAGCGCCAGGTCCGGCGCGGGCAGCACGGTGGTGTGCCGGACCTCCACCAGCTGCGCGGCCGGCAGCACCCAGAAGACCACCTCGTCGGGCGCCAGCTCCAGCGGCAGCCCCGCGCCCGCGGCGGCCGAGCCCTGGAACTCCTCGGCGAGGGTACGCAGGCGGCGCAGTTCGTCGTCGCGTCTTCGCCAGGCCTTCTCGGCGCCGCGGAACACCCGCCGCCGCCGTTCGTTCTGCCGGTGCGCCCACCGGTACCGCCACGTGGAACCCGTCGAATCAGTCCTTGCCATGCCGACTCCTTCGCCGCGCAGGCCACCAACCGGGGTGTCACCAGTGTCAACTGTGACAACGGCCGGCAGGGACACGACGCAACGGGGCAAAATGGCCGATCGGCGGAGCAAATCGGACGAGAGGTGGGTTTCGCCTGCTTGACCGGCACCCGTCGGGCGTGTCGCGGCGCGGGGGCGACCCCGAGGCGTCGCGCCCGCCGGGTCCGGGGATCCGACGGGCGCGACGCGTGGCGCGGTGGCGCGTCAGTGGCGGGGGCTGCCCTCCCCCACCCGGTAGGTGCGCAGGTTCGGGTCGGCCTTGAGCTGCGCCTCCGTGTACTTGACCGTGTCCCAACCCTTGCCGGAGTAGAGCCGGGTCTGGTCGGCGTACCAGGGGGAGTTCGGGTTGCTCGACTGCGAGTAGGTGAGGATCTGCCGCCCCGACGGGCCGTTCGGGCCCAGCTCGACCGCCATCACGAACGACGAGCCGTGCACCACCTTCGGATAGCCGACGCCGGGCGCCAGCGGGCTGATGATCATGTTGAAGACGCCGGCCTCGGCGCGTCCGCCGTGGATCGGGATGCGCCGGTCGCCGCGCGGCTCGGTCTGGATGTCGCCCAGCCGCGCGTCGAGCGGGATGCCGGCGAGCTTGCGGACCGCGTCGGCGAGCGCGGTGCGTACGCGCGGGTCGGCGGTGTTGAGCCGGCTCGGGGTGCGCACCGGGTCGCCCGCGTCGAACGCGTCGGCGAAGCGGATGCCCCCGGCCAGGGCGAACTCGGTGAACAGGTGCGCGCCCCGGCTGTCCAGGTCGACGTGCAGGTCCCAGCCCTTCAGGGCCGCGCAGGCGGCGCGCAGGTCGACGGTCGTCCCGTCCGAGGCGGTCGCGGTGGGGTGCGCGGTGCAGACGGCCACGAGGTCGTCGCGGACGAGTTCCCCGCCGTACGCGCGGTTGCCGAAGACGGTCTGCCAGAGCCGGGCCGTGGTGAACCCCCGCCCCGGCAGCCCGTCGGTGCCGGCGAGGCGCCCCCGCACCTGGTCCAGCCCGAGCCGCGTGCGCAGGCTGCGTTCGGTGCGCTCGTTGCCGATGATGCGCGGGTAGCCCTCCAGCGGCGCCTCCGGGTTGGCCAGCCAGTGGCTGTCGTTGGAGTTGGTCACGTAGTCGGCGCGGAACCGGGTCGGCAGGTTCGCCGGGCCGAGGATGCCGGGCACCGCCGCGTCGGGGTCCCGGCCGAGCGCGCAGGCCGACCGGGAGCCGTCGAGGACGGCCTGGCCGCTGGCGGCGTAGAGCGGCTGGAACGGCGCGGGGATGCAGGCGGCGGCCAGTTCGTGGGTGACCCGGGGCACCACCGAGTGGTCGGCGTAGAGGGCCTCACCGCGGGCGTCGGAGGCGATCACGTTCACCCAGGGCAGGAACTGGTGCCGGTCGAGGACCTGCTTCAGCTCGCGGACCGTCCTGGCCCGGCCCATCTGGAGCCAGCCGTCGAACGCGCGGTTGTTGGTGGCGTTGACGTCGGTAATCGCGTACGCGGCGGTGGCGCTCCAGTCGAACGTGCCGGGGACGACGACGACCGGGCCGAAGTGGGTGTCGTGGAAGGTGCGGCTGACCGGCACCGTCGTGCCGCCCGGGCCGGGCACCCGCACGGTGACGGTGCGGGTGGTCATCCGCACGGGTCGACCGTCCACGTAGTACGCGGTGGGGTCGCCGGGGACCAGCGCGAGCCGGTGCCACACGAAGCGGCGGGCGGTGGAGACGGTGTGGCTCCAGGCGAGGGTGCGGTTGTGCCCGATCTCGATGATCGGGTCGCCGATCAGCGCCGCGCCCTCCACGTCGTAGCGGCCGGGAACCTTCAGGTGCATCCGGTAGAAACGTTCCGCGCCCTCCCACGGGAAGTGCGGGTTGGCCAGCAGCATCCCGCCGCCGTGGGTGGTCGCCTGCGCGCCCAGCCCGTACGCGTTGCTGCCCACCCCGGCGGGCGCGCCGTCGCGGGCGGCGACCACCGCCGCGGCGCCGGGCGCGTCCAGGACGGCGGCCGGGCCGGTGGCCGTGGGCGGCGCGGCGGCGACGATCCCGTCGAGCACCGCCCGCGAGCCCGCCCGGACCATGCTGGCCCAGCTCGCGCGCCACATGTCCAGCTCGGTCAGCGGGCGCACCCACGGCTTCGCCCGGCACGCGGGGTCGGTGAGGTTCGCCGCGCCGGTGCGGCGCAGGTAGTTGTTGTAGCCGGCGACGAAGCCGCGGATCTGGTCGCGGACCTCGTCCGACGGGGAGTGCACGCCGTCGCGGGGCCCCTGGAGCAGTCGCTCGGCCGTGCGCTCGTCGATCGCCTTGCGGTAGAACAGGTCGCTGCGCACGTTCGCGTCGGTCGGGCCGCTCGCCCCGAAGAAGCGGGACCGCTCGGCGCTGACCGTGACCACCTTCTCCGCGATGACGCAGATGTTGTCCTCGGCCTGGGCGTAGCCGACGCCGAAGCCGAGGGAGGCGAAGTCGCGGGCGGTGATGTGCGGGACGCCGTACGACGCCCGGCGGATCTCCGCCGAGTAGCCGCCGTCGCGGTGCTGGGCGGCGGCCGGCGGGACGCCGGTGACCACCGTGGTGACGACCGTGACGAGTGCGGTGGCCACCGCACCGGCCGGCTTCAGCCTCATCCTGTCTTCCTCCCCGTCGTGGTGAACGTGCGGGACATTCACGCTGATGGGCATTCTCGTGCCGCCGGCGGCGGCGGGGAAGACCCGACCGGGAAACGGGTTGTTCCCCCTACGGGCCGCCCGCCTGCTGGGTAACGTCGACGGCACCCAGGGCCAGCGAGGGGGTGGAGCCGGTGAGCGGCCCGCTCCGTGCCGTCGTGATCGGCGTCGACATCGGCACCACCAGCACCAAGGCCGTCGCGTACGACATCGACGGCAGGCAGCTCGCGCACCACTCGGTCGGCTACCCGCTCGACGAGCCCCACCCCGGTTACGCGGAGCAGGATCCGCACCTCATCCACGCGGCGGTGCTGGAGTCGCTCCGCGCGGTCGTGGCGGAGCTGGGTCGGCCGGTCGCCGGGCTGGCGTTCGGCACCGCCATGCACAGCCTGATCGGGCTGGACGCCGACGGCAACCCGCTCACCCGGTCGCTCACCTGGGCCGACTCGCGGGCCAGCCGGCAGGCCGAGCGGCTGCGCGCGATCCCCTCCGGGCTGGCGCTGCACCGCCGCACCGGCACCCCGGTCCACCCGATGGCGCCGCTGTCCAAGCTGCTCTGGTTCGCCGAGCAGGACCCGACGCTGTTCGGGCGGGTCGCGTACTGGGTGGGCATCAAGGACTGGATCATGCTGCGGCTGTGCGACGCGCTGGTCACCGACCACTCGGTCGCCTCCGCGACCGGCCTGATGGACATCCACCAGCTCTCCTGGGACGAGGAGGCGCTCGGCATCGCCGGGATCACCGAGGAGCAACTGCCCGAGCTGGTGCCCACCACCACCGTGCTGGACGGCCTCACCGCCGAGGCGGCCGCGGCGACGGGGCTGCCGCCGGACACGAAGGTGGTCGTCGGCGCGGGCGACGGCCCGCTGGCCAATCTCGGGCTCGGCGCGGTCGCCCCCGGCGTGATGGCCTGCTCGATCGGCACCAGCGGCGCCATGCGGGTGATGGTGGAACGCCCCGGCGTCGACCCGCTCGGCGGGGTGTTCTGCTACGCGCTGACCGAGCAGCGCTGGGCGGTGGGCGGCGCGATCAACAACGGCGGCATCGTGCTGGACTGGCTCGGCGACGCGCTCGCCCCGGAACTGGGCGAGCACGCCGAGGAGGAGCTGCTGGCCCTGGCCGCCGAGGCCCCGGTCGGCTCCGGCGGGTTGATCATGCTGCCGTACCTGCTCAGCGAGCGGGCCCCGCACTGGAGCGCGCTGCCGCGCGGCGCGTACGTGGGGCTGACCCACGGGCACCGCCGCGCGCACCTGGTGCGGGCCGGGCTGGAGGGGGTCTGCCAGCAGTTGGCGCTGGTGCTGGCATCGGTGCGGGCCGCCGGCAACGAGGTGCGGGAGATCCGGGCCAGCGGCGGGTTCGCCCGCAGCCCGCTGTGGCGGCAGATGCTCGCCGACGTGCTCGGCATGCCGGTGGGCTTCCCCGCCGGCCGCGAGGGCTCCAGCTTCGGGGCGGCGCTGCTCGGCATGGAGGCGCTGGGGCTGGTCGCCTCGATCGACGTCGCCGCCGACCTGGTACACATCGAGCAGACCGCCCGTCCCGCGCCGGCCGCCGCCGCCACGTACGCCGCCCTGCTGCCGCTCTTCTCCGAGCTGTACGCCGCGCTGGTCCCCACGTTCACCTCGCTGCGCCGGCTCGCCCCGAGCCTGCCGCCGCAACCGCCGCCGGCGTAGCCGCCGCCCGGCCGGGTGACGCCGCCGGGCGCGGCACCGGCAGTCCCGCCCGCCTCCACATCGTGCGAACGTGACGCTCAGGCCGGCGGCTCCGGGGTGCCCGCCGGCGCGGCCGGGGAGCGCGGAGCGGTGTCCGCGTCGAGCAGGCGGCGCGCGGCGGCGCGCGCCTCGCGGGCCGGCTCGACGCTGCCGGTGATGGCGGCGGTGACCATCGCGCCGTTGGCCAGCAGGGCGAGCTGCGCGGCGAGGGACGGCGGCCGGCCGGCTTCCGCGACGAGCGCCGCGAGGTGGTCGGCGAAGGCCCGCTTGTGGGTACGCACGATGTCGACCACGCCGGGCGAGGAGCCGCCCAGCTCGGCGAACGAGTTGATGAAGGCGCACCCCCGGTAGTCGGGCTGGCCGAACCAGTCGTGCAGGTAGTCGAAGACCGCCAGGACACGCTCCGTCGGGGTCGGCCGCGCCGAGGTGTACGCCGCCAGCGCGTCCCGGATCGCGAGGTCGCGCCGGCGCAGCACCGCCTCGACCAGGTGCTCCTTCGAGGGGAAGAGCTGGTAGGTCCGCTTGAGCGAGACGCCGGAGGCGGACCGGATCGCGTCCATCCCGACCGCCTGGATGCCGCGCTCGTAGAAGAGCGTGTCGGCCGCGTCGAGCAGCCGCGCCTCGGCCGTGGTGTGGTCCATGTCAAAGCCCCTTGCCCGGAGAACCTTCGTTCTCCTACAGTACCAACCAGTCGGAGAACGATCGTTCTCCCGAAATCGAGGAGCACCCGTGGCCCCCTTCGCCACCCGTCACCACACAGTCACCGTCGCCGGCCAGCAGGTCTTCTACCGCGAGGCCGGCGACCCGTCCCGCCCCACCCTCGTGCTGCTGCACGGCTTCCCCACCAGCTCGCACATGTTCCGCAACCTGATCCCCGCGCTGGCCGACGAGTACCACCTCGTCGCCCCCGACCACGTCGGCTTCGGCAACTCCTCCGCCCCGCCGGTCGGCGACTTCGACTACAGCTTCGAGCGACTCACCGAGATCACCCTCGGCCTGCTCGACACCCTCGGCATCGACCGGTTCGCCCTCTACGTGCACGACTACGGCGCCCCCATCGGCCTGCGCATCGCCAGCCGGCACCCGGAGCGGGTCACCGCGCTCGTCACCCAGAGCGGAAACGCGTACACCGAAGGGTTCACCCCGTTCTGGGAGGTGCTCTTCGCGCACGCCAAGGACCGGGCCACCCACGAGCCCGAGGTCCGCAAGCTGCTGGAGGTCGAGGCCACCCGCTGGCAGTACACCCACGGCGTGCCGGCGGACCGGCTCGACCGCGTGGCCCCGGAGACGTGGCGCCTCGACCAGGCGGGCCTCGACCGGCCCGGCAACAAGGAGATCCAGCTCCAGCTCTTCTGGGACTACCAGTTCAACCTCGACGTCTACCCCGACTTCCAGCGCTACTTCCGCGAGCACCGGCCGCCGACCCTGGTCACCTGGGGCCGCCACGACGAGATCTTCGGCGCCGCCGGAGCCGAGGCGTACGCCCGGGACCTCCCCGACGCCGAGATCCACCTGCTGGACACCGGCCACTTCGCGCTGGAGACCCACGGCGACGAGATCGCCGGGCTGATCCGCGACTTCCTGCGCCGGGTCCGGTAGGCATGGCCTCGACCACCCTCGGCCCGCCGGCGCTCGACCGGCGGGCCGCGCGGGCCGGCGCGCTCGCCGCCGGGACGGTGCTGCTCGGCGCGATGAGCCTGCTGGCCGCCATCGAGGCGCTGACCGGGCGGGACGTGTTCGCCCTGCCCTTCGTCGCCTCGGCGGCCGTGGTCGCCATGGCGCCCCGGGCTCCGCTGGCCCGACCGGCGGCGGTGCTGCCCGGCTACGCGGCCAGCACCCTCGTCGCGGTGGCGGTCACCGCCGTCGCCGGGCCGTCGGTATGGACGGCGACCGCCGCGGCGGTGGGCTCGCTGGTCACCATGCTGCTGCTGGCGGCGCCGCACGCGCCGGCCGTCGTCTGCGCCGCCTTCGTCGGCCTGACCGGCCCCGGTCTCCTGCACCCGCTGCACACGGTAGTGCCGGCCGTGCTGGTCGTGCTCGGCACGGCACTGCTCGCCGGGCGACTGCTGCCCCACTACGGCTACCCGCCGTCCTGGCGCTGACCCGTCCCGCCGGCCGGGCGCCGGTCCGATCCCGCCGGCCGGGCGCGAAGGTGTCCGGCCGGCGGGTCAGGGCGCCTCGACGCCCGAGATGCGGTACCTGTGCACCTCGGCGCCGAGGGCCGCCACCGCCTGCTCCTCGCCGGTCGCCAGCCCGGTCAACCCGGACCGGTTACGGCGGTCGGACGTGGCTACTGCCGAGCGGCGGTCACGGTTGCGGGCGGCCACGAAGCGCGAAGCGGGTGGCGAGGAGTGTCGTGGCCAGGGTAAGTGCGGTCGCGGTCCCGCACACCGTGGCCAGGATCCAGATGGAGCCGGCCGGTAGCAGGGTGCCCAGGACGCTCAGGCTCAGCGGCATCAACGTCAGGGCGGCGACCAGTAGGCCCAGGATCAGGCCGACCGCGGCGATCAGCAGTGCTTCGACGGTCATCATCGCCAGGACCTGCCGGTGCGTGGTCCCGACGAGTCGTTGGAGCATGAACTCCCGTCGGCGCTCGCCGGTCGCCAGGACCTGGGTGTTGACCAGCGCCAGCACCGAGTAGCCGACGACCACGCAGAGCACAAGGTAGGCCATGGACGCCTGGGTGTTGTCCTGGTCGTGAACCGCCGCGGTGAAGGCGGCTCGATCGACGACGCGCACGCCGGGATGACGGCCGGCGAGGTCGGCGAGCCTGCCGGCCAGGACGGCGGTGTCGTTGCCGGTGACGGCGCTGACCATGATCTGCGGCACCGACTCGGCGGTGGTGTGACCGAGGAGCAGCGACGCCGGCATCAGGGTCGTCTCGTATCCGGGTCGTCCCTCCAGAGTGGCGACCAGTTTGAGGCGTACCGGGGTGCCGTCGCCCAACCGCATCGCAATCAGATCGCCCAGCTCGTGGCCGACGGCGTATTTCGCGGGCAGCGCGACCGTGTCGCCGTGCAGGGCGTCGAGGGTTCCGGTGGCGGCCCGGAAGGCGGTGGTCAGGGTCAGCCCTTCGGGTGTGACACCCCGCACCGACAGCTCGGACGGTTGGGCCGAGTCGGACTCCTCCTCGTCGGCCCCGGCAGCCACCGGCGGTGTCGCGGGTTCGAGATATGCCCGGGTGGGGATCTGGGCGGTTGCCGCCGCGGCTGCGGGCTCCCTGCGGATGGTGTCCAGCAGGCCGGGCGGGAGGCCTCCGGCGTCCGAGACCACCAGGAAGTCGGCCGTCATGGTGTCGGCGGCGGCTTGGCGAGCGCCACTGGACTGGGTGACCTGCATGTAGGTCAGGCCGGTGGCCAGTCCGGTCGCGAGCATCACCGGCATCACCGCGGCCGCCAGCCGTGCGATGCCCACCTGCGCGTTGCTGGTGGCGAGGTGGCCCGCGAGGCCGGTCAGAGACCGCAGCGGCCGCCGCAGCGACCGGGTGACGGCCCGGGCCAGTACCGGGCCCAGCAGACCGAATCCCACCGTCCAGACCAGCGCGGCCGGGGTTGCCACGCTGCCCGCGTCCGGGCCGTCCGCGGCCGCCGTGCCCACGGCCAGCGCGACACCGCCGGCCAGGCAGAGCAGTCCGGCGATCGTCCGGACACCGCTGAACCACCGGCGCTGGAGCGACACCTCGGCGAGCGCTTCGGTCGGCCGGGTGTGAGCTGCCCGGTGCACGGCGATCAGGGCGGCGACGAACGCGGCGACGAGCGCGGTGCCGATGCCGACGATCGCCGGGACCGGACCGGACCGGAAGGCGATCATGTCGGGTACGACGTCCGCGCTGGCGAAGGCGCGCAGCAACCATGCGCCGAGCCAGGGCCCGACGAACCAGGCCGGCGCGGCGGCGACGATAGCCAGCATCGCGGTCTCGCCAAGGATCATCCGGCGCACCTGCCCGGGCGCGGCGCCGACGGCCCGCAGCAGTGCCATCTCGCGCTGCCGGCGGCGCATCGACAGGCCCAGAGTGCCGGCGACCACGAACACCGTGACCATCACCGAGAGTCCACCGAAGGCCGCGGCGAGCGGAATGAGATCAGCACCCTCCGCGATGACGGCGGGATTCTCCGCCCGGCCGCGCTCGTCGCCGGTCATCACCAAGACGGGCTGCCCACTCCCCCGGACCGCGTCCCGCAGGCGCCGGGCGACCTGATCCGTGTCGCTGCCGGCGGTGGTGAACACGCCGATGGAGGCGATCGATCCGACCCGCTCCGCCTCGGCATCGGCGAGGAAGACGGTGTTCTCGTCGCCGGCGCCGGTGGCCAGTCCGGCGATGTCGAATCGCTGGGCACTACCCTTGATCATCAGGTCGACCGGTTGCCCGGGCCGCAGCCCGGCCCGCTGGGCGAGCCCGCTGCCCAGGACGATCTGGCCCGGGCCGTCCGGCGCGACACCCTCGGCGAGCCGGTAGGGGGTGAGCGGAGCGGAGGACCAGCCGTGCCCGGTGACCGAGGCAGAGGCCGTGGTGCCTTCGAAGGACAGATCCTCCACCGTACGGGCGACGCCCGGAACCTTGGCCAGCGCGTCGGCGAGGTCGTCGTCGAGGTGGATCCGCTCGGGGAACACGAGATCCCGTTTCGTGCCGAGGTACCGCTGGTCGGCGGTGACCACGATCGGAGCGGCGGCCAGCCGCTCGGGCGGGGCCGCGTTGCGGACCCCTGTCTCCAGCAGCGCGCCGCAGCCCACCACGATCGTGGCGCCGAGGAACGTCGCGATGAAGCAGGCGACGAAGCCGCCCTTGTGGAAGCGCAGCATGCGCAACGCCAGCCCGGTCATCACCGCACCCCCTGAGCGGCCACGCGGTGGCCCCACGCGCCGAGCTGGGTCATCCGGTCGGCGACCAGGTCCGCCGTCGGCCCCTCCAGCGAGCCCACCAGCCGGCCGTCGGCGAGGAACAGCACGCGGTCGGCGAACGCGGCCGCGACCGGGTCGTGGGTCACCATCACGATCGTCTGCCCACCGTGCTCGACCGCGTCCCGCAGCAACGTCAGCACCTCCCGCGCGGTGAACGTGTCGAGGGCGCCCGTCGGCTCGTCACCGAAGATCACCGCCGGCTGGGCGATGAGCGCCCGGGCGATGGCGACCCGCTGTTGCTGACCGCCGGACAGCTCACCGGGGCGACGGTCCCGGCGGCCCGCGAGGCCGACCCGGTCGAGTATGTCGTCGACCGCGTGCCGCTGCGGCTTTCGGCCCGCGAGGCGCAGCGGCAGCGCGACGTTGTCCGCCACGGTCAGCGCGGGGAGCAGGTTGAAGGACTGGAAGATGAAGCCGATCCGGTCTCGGCGCAGCCGGGTCCGCTCACGCTCGCCGAGCGGGGCGAGGTCCACACCGTCGAGCCGGACCGTTCCCGACGTCGGCCGGTCCAGCCCCGCCGCGCAGTGCAGGAACGTGCTCTTGCCCGATCCGGAGGGTCCCATCACAGCGGTGAAGCTGCCGTGGTTCAGGCCGACCGTCACCTGGTCGAGAGCGACGGTGGCGTTCCTGGTCCCGCCATAGGCCTTGCGTACCGATTCCAGCTGGAGAACATGCCCGCGATGCGCGTCAGGCGCCCTGTCGTTCATGGCGTTTATGCTGGTCGAGACGCTGTTGCCGGCGACAGCCTCGACCGATGGGACCTGTCGTCCACCGACCGGTGGACAACGCCGTCAGCTGACGGTCACGAACGCCGGTTCCAGGGACGCCGCTCGCCCGGCCCGGGCCGCGCCAGCAGGCCACGTTCGAGTGCGGTGACCACCGCATGCGTACGGTCGCTGACGTCCAGCTTCGCGAAGATCCGCAGCAGGTGCGTCTTGACGGTGGCCTCCGCGATCACCAGACGCCTACCGATGTCGGCATTCGACAACCCGTCCGCCACCCCGTTGAGCACGTCCACCTCCCGCGAGGTCAGCACGACCGGGGCCGGCTGGCGCATCCGCGCGACGATGCGTTCGGCGACCCGTGGGGCGAGAACGGTCTGGCCTCGGGCGGCGGAGCGAATGGCGTCGGCCAGCTGCTCTCGGCTGGTGTCCTTGAGCAGGTAGCCGATAGCGCCGGCCTCGACGGCGCGTTCGATCTCGCTGTCGGTGTCGTAGGTGGTGAGGATCAACACGCGGGTCCCGGAGGGACCGCCGAGGATCGCGGTGGTGGCCTCGACACCGTCCATGATCGGCATCCGCAGGTCGAGCAGGGCCACGTCCGGCGTCAGACGCTCGATGAGCTCGACGGCCTCGCGCCCGTTGCCGGCCTCGCCGACCACCTCGATGGCCGGGTCGGCGGCGAGCAGCGCCACCACGCCGGCGCGCATCACCGCATGGTCGTCGGCCACCACGATACGGATCTGGTCGTCTGTCATGTCACCCCTGACCGTTCACCGGCAGAACAGCGAGAACCCGGGTCCCGCTACCGGGAGAGCTGGTGACGGTGAGCTCACCGCCGAGTTCGGCCAGTCGTCTGCGCATGCCGACGAGCCCGAAGCCCTCCGCCGTGTCGACCGCGAAGCCGCGGCCGTCGTCGGTGATCTCGAGCTCGATGACATCCTCGCAGCGGGTGAGCACGATCCCCACGGTGGAGGCGTTCGCGTGCTTGCCCACGTTGGCCAGCGATTCCTGCGTACAGCGCAGCAGCGCGATGCGGGTGGTCTGATCGCCGTTCACCTCGTCGAGCTCCGTGCTGACCGTAATACCGGTGTTCTCGCCGAAGCGCTCCGCGGTACGGCGCAGGGTCTGTGCGATCGAGCCCTGGGAGAGGCCGCTCTGCGGCGCCGAACCGACGAGGACACGCGCCTCGGCGAAGTTCTCGCGGGCGGTGCGCTCGATCGACAGCAGCTGTTGGGCGCTCGTGGCGGGATGGGTGTCGAGGCCGGCGCGAGCCGCCTCGGCGAGCACGATGATGGACGCGAATCCCTGGGCGAGCGTGTCGTGGATCTCCCGGGCCAGCCGCTCGCGTTCCTCCGTCGCCCCCTGCCGCTGGTGTGCCTCGGCCAGGCTGCGCCGAGCCGCCTCCAACTCGGCACTCAGCAGCCGGGCGCGTTCCTCGCCGCGTTCCAGCAGCCGGTGCACGAACAGGCCGAGCGCGACCGACGCCGCGTACCCGACCACGGTGACGACGAAGTTGCCGTCGTTGATGTCGGGCTGCCAGCCCAGCGCGGCGATGCCGCCGAGCACGGTCGCCGCCGCGGCGACCCCGCTCTGTGCGATCGCCCACCGCGGGCTCCGCGTGAAGATCCAGAATTGCGGGATCGACACAACGAACAGGGCCGCGCCGCCGCGTAGGTACGACATCACGCCGAGCACGACGGTCAGCACCGCCAGATAGGCGGGCGGGGACAGGAGGCGCCGGTCCGGGAACATGGTCACGCACGCGTACGCGAGTCCGAGCGCGACCGGCAGTGCCGCCGACCACCACCTCCCCGCTCCGGAGTCGTCCAGGACGGTGATGATCGGCGGGCACAACCCGAGAAGCACCCAGACGGCGCCGTACCACCGCGCGATTCGGCCGATCTCGAATCCGCGCGCCGACGGCACCCCATGATCCATGCTCGCAGCCTAGGGCGACGGATGCCTCAGCCCCGAACCGGTTACCGGATCCGGAGCGTGCGGAGCACTGTGACCTCCGGTGGACGGACGGGCCGCACGCTCAGGCGCGGCTGATCGCGTTGGCGTGGATGGCCTCGCTCAGGTACGCGGCCATCCCCGGCCTGATCTTCTCGAAGTACGCGGTGAACCGCTCGTCCGCCACGTACATGTCGGCCAGCCCGGTGTGGATCTCGTAGGAGCACTCGTAGAACCAGCGGCTGATGATCTGCCGGTGTTCCTCGGCGAGGTCCATCGCCGCCGGGCTGTCCGCCGGCGCGCCGGAGGACATCACCTCGACGAGCCGCCGCCCCCAGTCCTCGTTCTCCGCCTTGTTCCGCAGCCAGTCGTCCCTGGTGTAGCGGGACACGCGCCGGTTCGACTCCCGGTACGCCTCGCTGCCGCCCCACCGCTGCTCGGCCTCCTCGGCGTGCGCCTCCGGGTCGAAGTCGCCGAAGACCTCGAACCGCTCCTGCGGGGTCAGTGGGATGTTCAACTTGCTCGCCTCCATCGCGAACTCGATCGCCGTGACCATCTCCTGGAGCCTCTTGATCCGTACGGTCAGCAGCTCGTGCTGGCGGCGCAGGTGCGCCGTCGGGTCACTCGCCGGGTCGTCGAGGATCGCGGCGATCTCCTCCAGCGGGAACCCCAGCTCCCGGTAGTAGCGGATGTGCTGCAGCCGCTCCAGGTCGGCGTCGTCGTAGCGCCGGTAGCCCGTGCTGCTGCGGCCACTGGGCGAGAGCAACCCGATCTCGTCGTAGTGGTGCAGCGTCCGCACGGTCACCCCGGCCGCCTTCGCCACCTGTCCCACCGTGTACGCCATGGTTCCCTCCCTTCCGCCAACCAGGCTTCCGCCTGCCGTTACGTGAGGGTCAAGGCCGATTCTGGACCCGCCGACGCCGGCCGGTTGGCGGGTCGCACCGTTCGGGATCCGCCGGCGGGCAACAGGTCGGCGGGTCGCGTCGTCAGGCCGGCGGCTGCTGCCGGTAGAGGCTGACCAGCACGCCGTGGCGGGGCTCGCCCTCGCCGGCGTCCTCGGCGCTGTCGACCAGCTCGCTGAGCGCGGCGGCGAGCCGTTCGGCCTGGGCCGCGGTGAGACGCAGGTGGCGCAGGTGCAGCAGGGGCTCGCCGGGCGCCGCGGAGATCTCCTCGGCGACCGCGCCGAGCATCGCGGCGGTCGCGGCCGCGTGCCCGGGCGCGGCGCGCATCCGTCGGGCGCTGCGCTGGTAGTACTGCTCGGTGCCGCCGCGGACCTGGCGGGTGTGGGCGACGCGGACCAGGTCGGCGTCGCGCAGCACCTTGAGGTGGTGGGCCACGTTGCCCTTGGCCGCGCCGAGCGCCGCCGCGAGCTGGCTGATGGTGGCGGGACGCTGCCCCAGCGCGAAGAGCAGCCGCTGCCGCAGCGGATGCCCGAGCGCCTTGAACTGTGCCGGGGTCGTGACCTCCAGCAGGTCGTCGGGCGGATGGTCGGCGGGCGTCGGCGTCATGTCGAAAGCGTCTACGTATCTTGACTCTTTGTCAACGGGGCTGCTCTACTGCGGACATGACAACCCTCGACACCCGAGAACAGCAGGCATCGCAGGTCGAGATCGCCGAGGTCGTCGCACGCACGGCCGAACTGGTCGACGAGCACTACGTCTTCCCCGACGTCGCGGCCCGCCTCGGCGGGCTGCTGCGGGCCGAGATCGACCGGCACCAGCGGGCGCCGTCCTGGGCGGCGCTCGCCGACACGCTCACCCGCACGCTCCAGTCCGTCAACGGCGACCGCCACCTGGGCGTACGGTTCCACGACCGGCCGCTGCCGGAGGACGGCGGGGATCCACTCGCCGACGACCTGCCCCGGATGGCCCGGGCCAGCCTCGGCGGCATCCACCGGGTGGAGCGACTGCCCGGCAACGTCGGCCTGCTCCGGATCGAGCCCGCGCTGTTCTCGCCGACGCTCGCCGGGGAGGCGATGACCGCCGCACTGCGCCTGGTCGCCGACGCCGACGCCCTGATCATCGACCTGCGCGAGACGATCGGCGGCGACCCGGAGATGGAGGTGCTGGTCTGCGGGCACCTCTTCGACCGGCCGACGCACCTCTACACGATGCGCCAACGCCACCAGGCGGACCGCCAGTTCTGGAGCCCCGCGCCGCCGACCGGTGCGCGATTCGGGGGTGAGCGGCCGCTGGCAGTCCTCACCAGCGCGACGACCTTCTCCGGCGGCGAGTCGCTGGCCTACGCGCTCCAGCAGCACGGCCGGGCCACGGTCGTCGGGGAGCGGACCGGGGGCGGCGCCCACCCCCGGACGGGGTTCCCGGTCCATGCGCACCTGCACCTCTCCGTGCCGGTCGCCAGCCCGGTCAACCCGGTCACCGGCACCAACTGGGAGGGCACCGGCGTCGTTCCCGACGTCGAGGTGCCCGCAGCCGAGGCGCTCGAGGCCGCGGCGGCGGTGGTCACCGACCCGGCACGCGGGGGAAAGGGCCGGACGGCGCTGTCGAGCTGAGTCGTCTGTGACATCGGGCGGCGCCCGGGCCGCGCGCCACCCAGCCGGCCTGCGGTGAATCGTCTACGACATCAGCTCGACAGTGCGGCGCGGGGATCGTCCGCCGGCCCGGCGCCGACCGCGGCCGGGGCAGTGCCGACCGCGGCCGGGGCAGTGCCGACCGCGGCCGGGGCAGTGGCGGCCGCGGCCGGGGCAGTGGCGGCCGCGGCCGGGGCAGTGGCGGCGGTGAGCGTGGACGCCAGCCGGTCAGGCCCACTCCTCGGCGGGATCCCCGTCGGACGCAGGGGCCGGGACCACCTGGTCGCCCGCGCCCACCCCGAGGCTGGCGGGCGCGGGCGCCGGGCCGGAGCCGGGCGAAGCCGGGACCGGTGGGCCCCCGTGGGTCCACGGGGTCTCCTCGACCGCCGGGAAGGCCCCCGCCGGCATGAACGCGTCCGACAGGGTGGTGTAGCAGAGCCGCTCCCCCACCTCGGGCACGCTGCCCGGCGGGGCGGTCAGCCCCCGGCCCATCCCGCCGGAAAGCTCCAGCACCACCTCGGTCTTGCCGTCCGCGGCCGGGGTCACGAAGACCACCTTGGCCTTCTGCGCCGGCCGCGTCGGCGAGTACAGCGTGGCGCCGACCGGCACCAGCACCGGCTCGGTGGTGACGACCTGGACGCGCGGGCGCAGCACCGGCCGCTTGCCGGTGTCGTCCACCCGCGTCGGATCCGCCAGGGTCACCTCGCCGACGAACGCCTCACCGGTCAGCCGGTGCTCCGCCATCACCAGCGGGTCGTCGTAGGCGCGCTGGACGGCGTACGAGGTCAGCGCCCGTTCCAGCCGGTGCAGCCGCTGGGCGGCGGCCACCGCCCCGTCGCGGCGGGGCTGCGGCGCGCCGCCCGCGTCGACATGCTCGGCGTAGCCGGTGAAGGCGTCCTTGTCGCCGTCCCACCGGCCGGCCACCCGGGCGCCCGGCGGCAGGGCGCGCAGCAACCCGACGCCGCGCCACATCAGCTCCCAGGTGGGCGCGAGCTGGTCGCGCAGCAGCCGTTCCAGCTCCGCGTACGCCCCGGCGCGCGCGACCGGGTCGTCCTCGGCGGCGGCGTACGCGGCGATGGCGGGGGCGAGCAGGTGGTTGTCGAAGTCCGGGTCGGTGGCCGGACCGGCGGGCGGGCAGACGGCGGGATCCTCGGCCCGGGCCGCCGCCTCGGCGCCGGTGAGCCCGCCCGGCGGGTCGATCCAGCCCAGCAGCGCCGGCAGGTGCTGGTCCTCCAGCACGCTCTGCCCGGTGGCCCAGTGCAGCGTCAACGCGTCGGTCATCGCCACCAGCGCCGACGAGCCGGGGTACTCGGCCCGCTCGGCGAAGAAGGTCAGCCAGCGCCCGAGCACCGGCACCGACGGGTGCACGGGGTACTCGCCGTCGGGGCGGCGGAAGCGGGTGGAGCGGCCCAGCAGCCGCAGGAAGCTCACCCCGGCCGGGTTCGGCACCAGCAGCTGCGGGGCGTCGACGTAGCGGTACCGCACGTCCTTGCCCCGGTCGACCGGCACCGCCTCGGAGACGCCCCGGAACCCGTCCAGGTAGGGCAGCACGGTCGCGGCCAGCTCGGCCGCGAAGGCGAATCGCTGGTCGCGGTTGCGGGGCTGCGGCACGATCAGCAGCCGCGGCGCGTCCGGCGCGTCGCCGACCAGCGCCGCCAGCGGGGCGTTCGCCTCGCCGGCCATCGCCAGCGGCACGAGCACCAGCGGGCGCTCGGCCAGGTGCAGGTGCCGGACGGTCGCCACCGGCTGGGCCACCCCGGCGGCGAGCGCCTGGGCCCGGGCGAGCGCGCGGAGCGTACTCATGCGGGGGTCCCGGTGAGGGCGTCGGCGCGCAACCGGGCGGCGGCCCGCAGCAGCGCGGCGGCCTCCTCCTGCCCCGGCTCCGGCGTGCGCTCGCCGGTGGCCAGCGCCAGCACCTCGCCGACGTCCGCGATCCCGCCCAGCGCCTCCCGGACCGGCCGGCCCAGCGCGCCGGTGTGGCCGCGCGACTCGTGCCGGCAGAAGTACGCCAGCTCGCAGGCCGCCAGGCACTCGGGCGCGTAGCGGGCCTCGACCTCCGACAGCGCGGCGAGCAGCGCCGCTGGCTCGGCGGCCAGGTCGGCGGTGAAGTCCTCGGGCACGGCGGCCAGCAGCGCGTCGACCCGGGCCATCCGGTCGAGCTGACGGCGCAGCACCAGCAACTGCTTGCGCACGTCGACCAGGCTGGCCAGCGGCTGGTTGGCGAAGTCCCGCGGGCAGACCAGCACCACGTCGTGCGACACGAGTTCCGGGTCGTGGCCGGCGGCGGCGAGCAGCTCGCGCAGGGCCAGCACGTAGACGGCGGACTGGGTCGCGGCGGCCGACACCTTGGCCGGGTCGGCCTGGCCGTCGATGACCGGGAACGACTTGACCTCCACCACGTGGAACCGGCCGGCGAGCCGGGCGGCGACCAGGTCCGGCTCCAGGTGCACCCGGCGGCCGGCGACGTCCAGGCCGAGCAGCGGGTGGTCGAACAGCGCGGCGGCGTCGTCGGCACCGCCGCCCGGTGCGGCGCCGGTCAGCAGCTCGGCGGAGCGCCGGTGCCGGGCCGCCGTGTCGTCCTCGACGCCGTCGCCGAGATCCGTCCAGGTCGCCGCCGCCGGCACCGGTACGCCCAGCCGCTCGGCGACCAGCCGCAGCAGCTCCGCCCCGCCGTCGGCCTTGACCTGCGCCTCGAACGCGTTGCCACGGGTGATGGCGAACCGGGACTGCCCGAACCGGGCGGGGAACCCGATCCGCTCGGCCAGCTTCGGCTTGTCCACCCCGGCGCCGTCCAGCACGGCCCGCCGGGTGCAGCCCGGGTTGCCGGTCAGGGCGGCGATGGTGCGGGCGTTGTGCCGCCTGGGCGGCACGCCACCACGGATCGCGGCCAGTCGCTCCTCGGTGCTCGTCACGATCCGCCACGATAGGCGGTCCCCACGACGGGTGCCGGGCGCCGCCCCGGCGAGGCGCTCCGCGACGCCCGGCCCGGCCGCCTGGTCCACCACCGTCTCGCCGGTCGGGCACCGGCTGACCGGGCCGACGTCAGAGCGCGCCGAGGACGGGAACGAGGAGACCGCAGCAGATCAGCCCGACGACGGCGAACGTGACCAACATGATGCTGTAGTTCGACCAGAGCCCGAACTTCGTCACGTCGGTGCCGTGCCCGTCGTGAACCCGGTTGCGCCACCCGCCGAAGCGGAACGACAGGTGGTGCGCCGCGCCGGGATGGGCGACCAGCGCGGTGGTGATCAGCGGGATGCCCATGAAGTCGGTGTAGCGGACGTCGTGCGGCCCCGCCGGGACGGCCACGTGCCAGGTGCCCTCGCCCGGGATCGGCACCACCCGACCGTCGACCTTGAACCTGCTGGTGGCCGGGGCGGGCACGATGTACGGCCCACGGTTCACCGTGACGACGAGCACCGCGTGGCCCGGCGGCGGCGCGATCGGGTGGGGGTAGGCGACCAGCGGCGTCACGGCGCCGGGCATCGGCGGGTACGGCGGATGAGGGGGATACGACACCGCCACATCCTCACACGGGCCCGCACCCCGATCGAGGCGCCGACGACGACGGAGGCGGTCACCGCTCGGCGGAACGGTTCCAGGGCGAGCGGGGCAAGGCGGTGCCGGCCAGCGGCCGGCGGGCACGGCGGCGACGCCGACGGCCGGGGGTGCACGGCGGCCGGGACACGGTGTGCACGGGCGCCGGTGCGGGCACGGCGGGCTGCCGGCCGATCAGCCAGCAGAGGAAACGGGCCACCGGTGACTCAGCCGACCGCGAGGCGCTCGGCCTCGGACCGGGAGATGTCGTACTGGGCGCCGCAGAAGGTGCACTGCTGCACGTAGCTGGTGCGGATGGGGATGATCGGGACGAAGAACAGGCTGAACTTCGTCGACCGTCGGGTGATGACCTGCGCCGCGTGGTTGCCGCAGTTGCGGCAGACCTGCTGCACCACGCCCGACCGGGTGACCTTGGTGCGGAGCCCGAAGATGAAGAACATCGCCCGGCAGTACCCACTGCGGGCCCCTCAATCACCACCCCACCTGCCTCAGGTGCGGGAAATCCCGGCGCGCGGGGCCGACAACTCCCTCAGGAAGGCCAGCCCCTCGACGGCGAGCGCGTCGGGGCCGGTGGCGAGGGGCCGCCACACGGACATCGGCACGGCCAGTGCCGGCGCGGTGAACGACTCGATGCTCAGCTGGCCGGAGTAGCCGATGTCGGCCAGGGCGCCCAGCATCGCCGGCCAGTCGAGGTGGTCCCCGCCGGGCGCGCCGCGGTCGTTGCCGCAGACCTGCACGTGCGCCAGGCGGTCACCGGCGGCGCGGATGGCGGCCGGCAGGTCGCGCTCCTCGATGTTCATGTGGAAGGTGTCCAGCGCGATGCCCAGCCCGGCGATCCCGTCGACGACCTCCAGCGCCTGCTCGACGGTGTTGACCAGGCTGGTCTCGAACCGGTTGAGCGGTTCCAGGGCGATCGTCACGCCCCGCTCGGCGGCCTCGCCGGCCAGCGGGCGGAGCCGGTCGCGGAGGCGGGCGACGGTGGCGCGTCGCGCGTCCGCGTCGAGCAGCCACGTGTGACCGGCCGGGGCATAGAGCGGGCCCGCCACCACGGCGGCCCCCACCCGGCCGGCGGCCCGCAGGCAGTGCCGCACGAAGTCGACCGTACGCCGCACGACCTCGTCGTCGTCGGCGAGCAGGTCGTGCTCGGGCAGCAGGCCGGCGCAGATCGCGGGGGCCAGCCCCAGCCCGGCGAGCAGTTCCGCGGCCGACGCGGGGTCCCAGTCCCCCGGCGCCTGGACGGGCAGCTCGACCGCGTCGAAGCCCCACGCGCTGATCCGTGGGGCGAGCCGGGCGAGCGCGTCGTCGGTCAGCGGCGCGACCCACGCCCACGTGTTGATGCCGATCCTCATCGCTACCCACGCCTCCACGTCGACGAGATCCGTCGACTGTAGAGGATCTTGCCCGGGCCGGGCGGCCACCCCGATCGCAGACGGACCCGCCCGGCCGTCGGAACGGCCGGGCGGGTCGTACGCCGGTGCGGTCAGCTCGTCGCCTCCGCGGCCTGCGGCTCCAGGCCGGGCACCTCCGCCGGGAGCCAGATCGGCTGCCAGTCCTTCATCTCGTGGAAGCGGCGCAGCTCGAACAGCCCCGACACCGCCCCGGCCCAGGCCCCGTACGGGGGGTTCTGCTCGTCGAAGCCGGACTGCACGAAGGTCAGCCGGGTCTTGCCCTGCGACTCCGCCAGCTCCCAGGTGCTGACGCCGGTCGGTCCCCAGTCGACCGACAGCTTGCGGCCCGGCTCCAGGTCGACGACCTTGGCGGCGAAGCCGGACTCGAAGCCACCCATGGCGTAGCGGCCGCCGACCCAGGGCTCGATGCCGATCGGGTAGCCGAACCAGGCGCTGGCCTGCTCGGAGTCGGTCAGCGACTCGAAGACCTTCGCCACCGGCGCGTCGATCAGCAGCTCGCCGCGCATTTCGGCGGAGGTGAAGTCGACCTTCGGCAGCAGCGGGTCGCCCTCGAGGTGGGCGGCCAGGTTGGCGAGCGACAGGCTCCAGTAGGTCTGGAGCACGCCGCGGATGCTGCTGCCACTCATCGCCTCGGCGAAGTCGAAGTGGCTCTGGGTCAGCGTCAGGATCGTGGTGTCGGGCCCCTCGGCGCGCAGGGCGAACTCGGTGGTGGTCTCGACCCCGTCGAGCAGCCAGGCGAAGCGCAGGGTGTGCTCGTCGACGTGCAGCAGCCGCTGGTGCGGCGCGTCGCCCTCCGGGGTGTGCCGGCCCCAGAACTCGTACCGGTGCGGCAGCTCCACCTCGGCGTGCTCGGCCAGCCAGACGCGCAGCTCGGCCGGGTCGGTCAGGGCGCGGCGGACGGTCGCGACCGGCGCGGCGAGACGGACGGGCAGCTTCATCGGTTCACTCACGGTCTTTCCCCTTCGGGTAGCAGGCCACGGCGAGCTTGAAGGCGTCGCCCTCGGCGCCCCCGTAGCGCGTGAACAGGTCCTGCAGAGTCGTCTGCAGGTCGTGCAAAAACTGCTGGCGTTGCTCCGCCGGCACCCGGATCTCGCCGGCGACCCCGATCGAGGGGAGCTCGGGGGCGGCGCGGTCCAGCCCGGCGATGTCGGCCTGGACCTCCTCCATCAGGTCCAGCAGGTAGCCGAGGCTCAGCTCGTCGCGGGCCCGGCGCAGGCCGATCCGGCCGACCAGCCGGGGCGAGAGCCAGTAGGACCGGGCGGCGGCCTGGTAGATGCCCTCGCTGATGCCCCGGACCTTGCGCTCGCTGACCTGCTCGACCAGCCCGGCGGCGACGAGCTGCTTGACGTGGTAGTAGACGCGCTGCGGCGTCTGCTCCAGCCGGGTCGCGACCTCGGTGCAGGTGCGCGGCTCGGCCAGTTGCCGCAGCACCTCGATGCGCTGCGGCTTGAGCAGGACTTCGGCCTGCTCCATCTGCTCCAGGTACAGGACGTCTCTCATGGCAAAATCAGTTTTGACGTAAAAAATTTGTTTGTCAATAGCCCCGAGGACAGCCGCGCCGGGGGCGGCGCGGCTGTCGGACGCGGGTCAGGGCAGCCAGTCGGGGCGCAGCGGGTAGCCGGACGCCCCCTCCGGGCCGTTGCGGGTGGCGAGCACCTGGTGCAGCTGGATGCCGTTGCGCTCGAAGGCCAGCCGGGAGCCGGCCATGTAGAGGCCCCACACCCGCGCGGTGCCCGGCCCCACCTCGGCGACGCAGGCGTCCCAGTGCTCCACGAGGTTGCGGCACCAGCCGGCCAGCGTCAGCGCGTAGTGCAGGCGCAGGTTCTCCTCGTGCTGCACCTCCAGCCCGACGTCGTGGATCTCGCTGATCACCCGCCCCGGACCGGCCAGCTCGCCGTCCGGGAAGACGTAGCGGTCGATGAACGCGCCCGAGCGGTGCGGCGCGTGGTTGTCGGCCCGCGTGATGCAGTGGTTGAGCAGCCGGCCGTCCGGCCGCAGCCGGTCCCGCAGCGCCGAGAAGTAGGCCGGGTAGTTGCGCACCCCGATGTGCTCGGTCAGCCCGATCGACGAGATCGCGTCGAACTGCTCGCGCGGCGCGTCCCGGTAGTCGAGGTGGCGCACCTCGGCCAGGCCGGTCAGCCCCTCGCGCTCGATCGCCGCCCGGGCCCACTCGGCCTGCGCCCGGGACAGGGTCACCCCGAGCGCCTTCACGCCGTACTCGCGGGCCGCGTGCCGGACCATGCCGCCCCACCCGCAGCCCACGTCGAGCAGCCGCATCCCGGCCTTGAGCGCCAGCTTCTGCGCCACCAGGTCGTACTTCGCCGCCTGGGCCTGCTCCAGCGTGTCGTCCGGCGAGCGGAAGACCGCGCAGGTGTACGTCATCGAGGGGCCGAGCACCTTCTCGTAGAAGGCGTTCGAGACGTCGTAGTGGTGCGAGATCGCCGTGCTGTCCCGGGCCCGGGAGTGCCGCAGCCCGTTCACCAGCCGCTTCCAGCGCGGCAGCGCCTCCTGCGGCGGGGGCGGCGGTGGCATCAACCGCTCCCAGCCCAGCGCGCGGACCAGGGCCAGCGCCTCGGCCAGCGGCGGCGTACGCAGCCGCAGCTCGTCCTTGAGCACCCGCAGCGCCTCGTACGGGTCGCCCGGGTGCACGCCCTGCAACGCCAGGTCGCCGCTGACGTACGCCCGGGCCATGCCCAGGTCGCCCGGGGCGGTGAGCAGGTAGGTCAGGCCCCGCTCGGAACGGATCGACAGGGTGATCCCGGCGTCGGCCGGGCCCACGGCGCTGCCGTCGTACCCGGTGACCCGCACCGGCAGGTCCCCGGTCGTCAACGCGCGGACGACGTCCGCCACGGTCGGACCCGGGCGCCGGCCCCCCGCCGGCGGGGTGGCGGGAGCGCTCGCCGCCCCCTGGTCGCGATCGGTCAGGCTCATTCTCGTGCTACCGCCTTCTCGTACAGTCCCGTGAGCCGGTGGTCCGGGTCGTAGCGGTCCTTCACCGCGCGCCACGTCACGCCGCCGTAGAGCCGGTCGAAGGATTCCCGGTCGTAGTACGCGTCCGAGTAGAGCGACTTGTGCCCGCCCGACTCCGACACCGTGCGCTCGATCATCCGGTTGACGTCGCCGTCGGCAGCCCCGTCGGCGATCGGCACGCTCCCCCAGAAGCCGATGTTCACATAGTCCTGCCCCGGCCGGAGCGGATACAGCGGCCAGGCCCGGGCCGATCCCGGGCCGGACGGCTCGCGCAGCCGCAGGGGGCAGAGCCAGACCGGGGTCATCCCCACGGTCCGGGCGAACCAGCGCAGGAACTCCGCCGTCCGGTCCAGCGGGATCTCCACGTCCTGCACCACCCGCTCGCGCGCCGGTTGGCCGCGCAGGCGGTCGATCCGGGCGGCCACGCCGTGCCGGTGCTCCAGCCGGACCAGCCGGTGG
Organism: Micromonospora sp. URMC 106; assembly: GCF_051386395.1. Taxonomy (NCBI): domain Bacteria; kingdom Bacillati; phylum Actinomycetota; class Actinomycetes; order Micromonosporales; family Micromonosporaceae; genus Micromonospora; species Micromonospora sp. URMC 106. Next base: position 3,788 of record NZ_JBPQTP010000020.1, on the reverse strand, counting down.
TAGACGTCGCTGCGCCGCCACCGCGCCGGCCAGATCCGCCGGACCACGGGGTGCTGCACGCCGAACGCCGCCGAGCACCAGAACCAGTCCGTGTCCCAGCGCCAGAGATAGTCGTACGTGGTGAGGGCGTCGTGCGTGCGCCGGCGCAACGACCGGTAGTAGATGTCCTGACCGGTGTAGTCACTGACCCGCGGGGCGTCGTCGGTGAAGGTGCCGAGCGTCAGGTACGCCTCGCCGGGGCTGAACATCACCCCGTCCATCGCGTCCACGGCCTCGCCCGCCCAGGAACGGGTCGCGGTGACCTCGGCGACCGCGTCGGTCAGGGCCTCCAGCCGGGTGAAGCGGACGTTGCGCAGGGCCACGAAGCGGCGTACCGGCTGGAGCTCGATGCGCAGCCGGGTGGCGTAGCCGAGGCTGCCGAGCGAGTTGGGAAAGGCCGCGAAGAGGTCGGCGTGCTCGCCCTCCGGCCGGGCGGTGACGATCTCGCCGGCCCCGGTGAGCACGTCCAGCTCCACCACCGACTCGTGCGGCAGCCCGTTGCGGAACGAGGTCGACTCGATGCCGAGCCCGGTGACCGCCCCGCCGAGGGTGATGGTGCGCAGCTGCGGCACCACCAGCGGCATCAGCCCGTGCGGCAGGGTCGCGTCGACCAGATCCTCGTAGGTGCACATGCCCTGCACGTCGGCGGTGCGGGCGACCGGGTCCACATCGAGCACACCGGTGAGGCCGCTGACGTCCAGCCCCGGCGCCCGGGGGGCGTTCCTGGGGCGGAACAGGTTGGAGGTGCGCTTGGCGAGCCGCACCGGTTCGCCCACGGGCACCGCCGCGTACGACCGGCGCAGCCGCGCCACCGCGCCGTCGTGGTCGACCGAGTGATGATCCACACGCACCGCGCACATGAGATCACTGTACGCCGCACCAGGTCGATGGCGTGGGATGTCCACGGTGGCCGTTTCGCATCCCGGAACGCCGGTCGCGGACCGACGGCGGGCGGTGGCCGCGCGGGTCGCGGCGGCATAGCGTGGGAGCCATGCCGAAAGCTGTGTGGAACGACGTGGTCGTGGCCGAGAGCGACGACACCGTGCTGGTGGAGGGTAACCACTACTTCCCGCGTGCCGCCCTGCGCGACGACCTGCTCCGCGAGTCCGACACGCACACCGTCTGCCCGTGGAAGGGCACGGCCTCCTACTACACGCTCGCCCACGACGGGCGGACCAGCCCCGACGCGGTCTGGTACTACCCGGACCCGAAGCCGGAGGCGGAGATGGTCCGCGACCGGGTCGCGTTCTGGAAGGACGTCCGGGTCGTCGACTGAGCCACCCGGCCGGCCCGGAGCCGCGTCGTCGACTGAGCCACCCGACCGGCCCGGAGCCGCCCAACCGGCCCGGAGCCACCCGGCCGCGCACCGGCGGCCCCGGAGCGGCGGGGGGACGCCCGGCCGGCCTCAGCCCCGGTAGCTCCACGCCCGCCGGGGCCCGGCGACCACCGGGACCGGCGCCGGTCGCGCCTCGCGGCGGCGCAGCAGCAGCGACAGCAGGGCCGCCCCGATCGACAGCGCCCCGGCCGCGTACCAGGCCGGCGCGTAGTCGCCGAGGCGGTCCCGGACCAGCCCGGCCCCGGTGGCGGCGAGGGCCGCGCCGACCTGGTGCGCGGCGAAGACCCAGCCGAACACCACCGCGCCGGAGGCGCCGAAGTACTCCCGGCACAGCGCCACCGTGGGCGGCACGGTGGCGACCCAGTCCAGCCCGTAGAAGACGATGAAGACCAGCATGCTCGGCTCGGCCGTGGCCGCGAAGAGCCCCGGCAGCACCAGCAGCGAGCCGCCGCGCAGCGCGTAGTAGGCGCCCAGCAGCAACCGGCCGTCCACCCGGTCGGTCAGCCAGCCGGAGGCGACCGTGCCCGCGATGTCGAAGAGCCCGACGAGCGCCAGCAGCCCGGCGGCCGTGGTCTGCGGCATCCCGTGGTCGTGCGCGGCCGGCACGAAGTGTGTGCCCACCAGCCCGTTGGTGGTCGCGCCGCAGATCGCGAAGCCGCCGGCCAACAGCCAGAACGGCCGCGTCCGGGCCGCCTGCGTCAGCGCGCCCAGCGCCCGCGCCGCCGCCCCGCCGGCCGGCGGCGTCGGGGGCACGACCTCGGTCGCGCCGTAGGCGGGCAGGCCGAGATCCGCCGGGTGCTCGCGCAGCAGCCACACCACCAGCGGTACGACCGCCAGCGCCGCCGCGGCGACCACGAGCGCCGCCGCCCGCCAGCCGTGCGCGGCGACGAGCATGGCGACCAGCGGGAGGAAGACGAGCTGCCCGGTCGCGCCCCCGGCGGTGAGCACGCCGGTGACCAGGCCCCGGCGGTGGACGAACCAGCGCCCGGTGACGGTGGCCACGAAGGCCAGCGCCATCGAGCCGGTGCCGAGCCCGACCAGCACGCCCCAGCAGAGCACCAGTTGCCAGCTCGCGGTCATGAAGACGGTGAGCCCGCTGCCCGCGGCGACCAGCAGCAGCGCGCCGGAGACCACCCGCCGGATGCCGAACCGGTCCATCAGCGCGGCGGCGAACGGCGCGGTGAGCCCGTAGAGCAGCAGGTTGACCGAGACCGCGGCGGAGATGGTGGCCAGCGGCCAACGGAACTCGGCGTGCAGCGGGTGCAGCAGCACCGAGGGGGTGGCGCGGAAGCCGGCCGCGCCGACCAGCGCGACGAAGGCGACGACGGCGACGGTCCAGGCCGGGTGCAGGCGACGAGGTCGGGTCACGGGTCGAGTCTGCGATCGGGCCGCGCCGGCGACGAGTGGCCGGAAAGCCATCATACGCAATAATCGGGCCATGCCCACCCGCCCGCACCGGATCGCGGTGCTCGCCAGCGACGAGGTCGTCGGCCTCGACCTCGGCACCCCCGCCCAGGTCTTCGGCACCGCGCGCGACGCCGACCACGTGCCGCTGTACCAGGTGGACGCCTGCACCGCCGGCGCCCGTCCGGTGCGCAGCACCGCCGGCTACCAGGTGCTCCCCGACCACGGGCTGGAGCTGCTGGAGGCCGCCGACACGGTGGTCGTCCCCGGCATCCACGGCGGCCCGCCGATGCGCGACGGAACCCTCGACCCGGCGGTCGCGGACGCGCTGCGCGGGGCGTACGACCGGGGCGCGCGGATCATGTCCATCTGCACCGGGGCGTTCGTACTGGCCGCCGCCGGCCTGCTCGACGGCCGCCGGGCCACCACCCACTGGGGGTACGCCGACCGGTTCCGGCGGCTGCACCCGGCCGTGGACCTCGACCCGGACGTGCTCTTCATCGCGGACGACCGGGTGCTCACCTCGGCCGGGGTGGCCGCCGGGATCGACCTCTGCCTGCACGTCATCCGCACCGACCACGGCAGCGAGGTGGCCAACCGGGCGGCCCGGCGGTGCGTCGTCCCGCCGTGGCGCGACGGCGGGCAGGCCCAGTACATCGAGCGCCCGGTGCCGAAGACGGCGGACGCGGGCACCGCCGGTGCGCGGGAGTGGGCCCAGCAGCGGCTGCACGAGCCGGTCAGCCTGCGCGACCTGGCCGGGCAGGCCCGGATGAGCGTGCGCACCTTCACCCGGCGCTTCCGCGCGGAGACCGGGATGAGCCCGGCGCAGTGGCTGCTCCAGCAGCGCACCGACCACGCCCGGCTGCTGCTGGAGACGACGGACCTCACCGTCGACCAGGTCGCCCGCCGCTCCGGCTTCGGCACCGCCGCGGCGCTCCGCCAGCAACTGCACCAACGCATCGGCGTGCCCCCGTCGACCTACCGCCGCACCTTCCGCCACCCCTGACCC